>JAFGTU010000385.1 GCA_016933985.1 Sedimentisphaerales bacterium
ACTCGATGTTTACCGCACGAGTCCGAGATATTCTCGAAACCGTTTCCTACGTACTTTCGGCAGCCGCATAAACGGCTAAACCCCACCGAGAGACAAACCTATTGTTTTGCGGAGAGAAACAGCAATTGGACAGTGTATATGATTTTTTTAAGAGAAAGCGGGATTGGTCCAAGTACAAAGATTTGATACTCGACTACTACTTGGGTCCGTATCTGCAAATCGTAAAGCGAATACGTAAACCAATTCTCGTAGTCGATTGCTTTGCCGGGCCGGGTAGATTTGACGATGGACAGTCTGGCAGCCCCCTAATAATCGCGAACCACCTCCAAAAACTGCACGACTTGCACTTCCCAGTGACTGGTTACTTCATCGAAGAAGCGACAGTGCTCTACAATCGGTTGGAAGACAATGTCCACGATTTGACAATTCCCATCGAGACGAGGTTTGGGAGTTTTCGCGATCATGTTGCCGAGATCGCACGCCTTTCACAAACACATACGGTTTTTGTGTACGTCGATCCTTTCAAGCCGACGGATGTGTTCTTTAATGACCTGGAACTAATCTATAACCAACTGAAGCGCCGTGCGAGTGTCGAGGTACTAATGAACTTCATGAGCGTGGGCTTTCTGCGAGGCGTTGAGAGTTTTCGTGACAGGGTGATAGCCGATGGTGGACTGCTTGAGAATCACGCCCTTGTTCTCAAGTGGAACGAAATTGCTGGAGGGTCCTATTGGCAACAGATTGCCTATGATGATCATCTCTCGCCCGACGAACGAGCCGATAGGCTTGCCCATTGTTACGCTGACATGCTCAAGAAATGGTTCAATTGCGTTCTGCCGTTTCCTATTCGGGAGAAGTATGAACACAAATGGCCCAAGTATCACTTGATCTTCGGTTCCAGACATCACAAAGCGGCGGAATTGATGAATAGGGCTATGGTGAAAGCACGACGGGAGTTCGTCAATGACGGATTCATCAAGGGCCATCTGTTCCCCAATCAGCCGCAGAAAGAGATCCTTGATCCTGATACGATTCTGCGTATAGTCATCGAAACATCTCGCGAAGTAGGAAAGACCACTTGGGTAGATCTTCGTGTACAGGCTACTGTTGCCAATCCCGCAACATATACCGACTCAGAATTCAACAGCGCAATCAAAAGAGTGATTCGCGAAGGAAAGCTTGCGAGCAACTGTAAAGGTAGGAAGATCGAAGAAGCTGCTCTTGTTTGGCCTGTCGATTGAATAGGACAGGGGGGTGCTCTGGCTTCCCTTTAGTGTTCCTATTCGCGATTTACGTTGTCTGTGTGTGCCTCCATGCTATAATGATGGATTATTCCAGCTTAATTATGGTAGCGGCCTCAACGTGTGCGATACCATGTCGTGTGTTACTATAGTCTAGAAGAAATGGAGGTAGTGTTTATGGCTGGTTTTGGGAATAGTATTGACAGGCGTGGTTTTTTGCGGGTTTCTGTTGGTTCGGCGGCGGCTATGGTCTTGCCCGGGTTTTCGTTTGGTGCGAAGCAGAAGGCTGAACGGCCGAATATTCTTTGGCTAAGCTGCGAGGATATCAGCCCGGACTTGGGCTGTTATGGCGATGAGTATTCGGTCAGCCCGAATATCGACGGCCTCGCCGCCCGTGGCGTCCGCTACGATAATGTATATTCGCACGCCGGCGTCTGCGCCCCGACGCGGTCCGGGATAATCACCGGCATGTACCCGACCACCCTCGGCACGCACCACATGCGCTGCCAGGGCGTCACCCCGGCCAACGTCAAGTGCTTCCCCGAATATCTCAGGGCCGCCGGCTACTACTGCACCAACAACTCAAAGACCGACTACCAGTTCGACCCGCCGCCAAGCGCCTGGGATGAATGCAGCAACAAGGCCCACTGGCGCAACCGCGCCGAAGGCCAACCCTTCTTCGCTGTTTTCAACTACACCATTTCGCACGAGAGCCAGATCCGCAACCGCTCCAAAGCCATGCTCGACCGGCTCGCCGGCCTCGGCGACAAAAAGCACGACCCGGCCAAGGCCAAGCTCCCCCCGTACTATCCCGATACCCCCATCGTCCGAGAGGATTGGGCACAGTACTACGACGTCATCACGCTGATGGACCAGCAGGTCGGGGCGGCTCTGAAAGAGCTTGAAGAGGCCGGCCTGGCCGACGATACTATCGTCTGGTTCTGGGGCGACCACGGTAGAGGCCTGCCGCGCGCGAAACGATGGATATACGACTCCGGCCTGCGAGTCCCGCTTGTTATCCGAGTGCCCGAAAAATGGCGCAAGCTCGTCCTGCCCGGCAATCCGAGCGCCCTCAAGCCCGGCTCGGCCAACGACGACCTTGTCGCCTTCATCGATTTCGCACCGACGATACTCTCCCTGACGGGCATAAGGATACCCGACCACATCCAGGGCCGCGCATTCCTCGGCCCCCGCAAGGCCAAGTCGCGTGAATATATCTACGCCGCGCGCGACCGAATGGACGAGGCTTATGACCTCATCCGAGCCGTCCGCGACAAACGATACAAATACATCCGCAACTACATGTGGTATGTCACCCGAGGTCAGGATATCGAGTACATGAACCAGATGCCTACAATGCAGGAGATGCGCCGACTCAACTCAGAAGGTAAGCTAAAAGGCCCGCAGCTCCAGTACTTCGAGCCGACCAAACCGGTCGAGGAGCTGTACGACTGCCAAGACGACCCGCACGAGGTCAACAACCTCGCAGGCGACAAGAAATACCGAAAGATTCTCGAACGAATGCGAAAGGCCCACGAGCAATGGGCGATAGGGACCGGCGATATCGGCCTGATCCCCGAATCCGAATTCGACGAGATCAAACGTCCCGGCGGCCAATATCAAACAACCGCCAAGCCCATATTCTGGTCCTCCGATGGAATGCGCATCGGCATCGTCTTGCCCACTCCCGGCGCCTCGATTGTCTATCGCACCGGCCAGGCCGGGTGGAAGCTCTACACCGAGCCGGTCGGCCTCAGCCCCGGCCAGACGCTCCGTGCAAGGGCCTGCCGAATCGGATGCAAAGACAGCGCAGAGGTGAGATTCAAATCCGGCGACAAGATCGCCGCCAGGCCACCCCAGATAAAGCAGACAGACCCCGACCACTGGCGCAACAAAGTCGCCCCTGAAATGCTCGAGCGCCTTCGCAAGATAAAGGCCCTCGACGGCCAAGGCGACAAGGCAATCCCCAAGTACACCGAAGCACTCAACGACGAATACGCCCCGGTCCGCTACTGGGCGGCGGTGGGTCTGCACACATCCTGCAAATCGCAGGTGCAGAAGGAATCCGCCGTACAAGTCCTGCTCAAAAAGCTCGACGACCCCTCGACGGTCGTCCGAGTGGTGGCGGCCCACGCCCTCTGCGACTGGGGCAGAGAAAAAGAGGCCCTGCCCGTCCTCGCCGATGCCCTCGATGATAACAACGCCAAGACCCGCCTCTACGCCGTCACCGCCCTGAACAAGATAGGCCCCAAGGCCCGCCCCATCCTGCCACGCATCCAGGCAGCCCTCAAAGACAGCGAAGGATACGTCCAGAGGATGGCAAGAACAATAGAAGAACGCCTCGAAAACAAGTAGCACTGAAACAACCGCTCATCTTCGTAAGAACGAACCGAAAAAATCTATTTAGCCTGCGCTTCTACCGCAGGTCAGACTTGCAACACCGGGAATTCCGAGAGGTTATTATGAGTAAACGCATAGTGATCTACGCTCTTTGCGTCGTTTGCCTTCTCGTCAACGCCGCCGATGGAACCGAAAAGGCTGACGAGCTTGTATCAAATCCGAACTTTCAACCTTCGCCGACAAGCGAATTACCGCAGGACTGGACCGTCTGGAAGCCGATATGGGAGCCGGCCGCGTGCAGCATCAAGAGCACTAAAAAGGGCCTCCTGATTCAGGGTAAAGACCCCTATGCCGTCGGGGGCGTCACACAGGAAATCAAGAACATAAAGGGCGGACAGGCATACGCAATTGAAGCACTCTGCGAATTTGAAAATAAACCGACCCCATATCAATCGGTCCTGGTCCGTCTCTACTGGCTGCGCGCAGGCAGACTCTTGCACCCGGCCGGCATACTTCTCAAGAGCCCGGCCATTAAAGGCAATGCCGGAACATTCGCCGATGTCCTCATCGCGCCGGATAGCGCCGACGTCGCACGCATCTCGCTCGAAGTAAAGTGGCCCCGAGGCGGCTCGGTGGTCTGGAAGAGCGTTAGCATGCAGCCGACGGCCAGGCCGAAGCCACGGAAGGTCAAGGTCGGCGCCGTCTACCTTCGCCCGCGCAACAGCACGCCCGAGAAGAATATGGCCCTCTGGTGCGAGCAGATAGACGCAGCGGGCAAGCTCGGCCTCGACATCGTCTGCCTCGGTGAAGTCATCCAGAGCGTCGGGACATCAGCCACAATACTCGACTGCGCCCAGCAGATACCCGGACCCGCCACCGAGCAACTGGGCCTCGCCGCCAAGAAGAACAGCATCTACGTAGTCGCCACCATCAACGAAAAGGCGGGTGATGTTGTTTACAATACAGCCGTCTTGATTGACCGCCGGGGCAACCTCGCCGGCAAATACAGAAAGGTCCACCTGCCCCGCGAGGAGTGGAAACAGGGCGTTCGCCCGGGCGATCAATACCCCGTCTTCGAGACCGACTTCGGCAAGGTCGCCATTCAAATCTGCTACGACTGGTTCTTCCCCGAACCCGAATCAATCTTCGCACTAAAATGCGCGGAGATTATCTTCGCGCCCACATGGGGCAACACGCTGCCCGACAAGGACGGCTGTGTTGACGGCGAAACTACGTTTCGAGTCCGTGCACGAGACAACGGAGTCTATATGGTCCCATGCGTTTATGACGGCAACAGCATGGTGATAGACCCGATGGGAAGAATTCTCGCATCCAGCAACGGCAAGACAGGCGTCTTCTGGGCCGAGATCGACCTCAACAAGAAAGAGCCTCTCGACTGGGTGGGCCACTGGCGGTCAATCGCCCCGCGCCACAGAATGCCAGAGACTTATGCACCCCTCCTGGAAACCGAGAGGAAAACGACGCCTTGATTCAGAAGCTCAACAGATTACGGCTGACCTTCTACAATATCGGTGTGTTGGCGACCTTTGTTTTGAGCATTAGCATTTGGGACATTTGATATTGTTTCGCATTTCGGATTTAGTGCTTCGGATTTGGCAACACGAAAGTGCCCTGGCCGCCGGCCTTTGTCATGCGCCTACACCTTCCTCACCGCAATCGTATAAATCTCCCTCTTATCCTTAATGTACTTGCGTTCGTAGTTAGTCCCCGTTAATTCCTCCGGTCCGGCGTCGGCGGTGGGCGCGAAATCAATCTCTTCGAGCCTGTCGCCGAACGCAGCGATCACTCCCTGCATAACCTGGAAATACTCGTCGTGGTCCGTTGCAATTCTGACCTGTCCCCCAATCTTCAGACATCGCAAGAGCTGCTCTGTGTTCGCAGGCGACACAAACCTTCTTTTGTGGTGACGTTTCTTAGGCCAGGGGTCGGGGAAATAAATATGGAAGCAGTCCACCGATTCGTCGGCCACGTGCCCGGCTATGAAGGAGGCCGCATCCGTCCGGATTATACGGACGTTGCCAAGTCCCCAACGCCCAATCCGATCTACGGCATACCGGTAGTATTTCCGCGCCCATTCAATGCCAAGAAAATTGGCCTGGCTATCCCTTCGCGCCTGGCTTAGCAGGAACGTCCCCTTCCCGGCGCCAATCTCAATGTGGACCGGGCCATCGCGTCCGAAAACATCCCGAAAGTCGAGCCGACCAGCCAAGTCTGCCGCATTTAGTGACACCCAAGCATAATCTCTTAGAATCCTGCGCATGCGTTAAATTAGGCAATTAGCACGTATCAAATAAAAGGGGCGCTACTGTGCCTTTCCATTATACGGGAATCACGGCCTTGCAGCGACCCCCAAATCGTCTTTGCCCATTTACCCGCCCCCTTCGCAGCTAAAGTCCGCTGCCTTACTATGCGATAAAAACTCTGAACCGGCTATTGGCCCAAGCGTATAAATATTAGGACTCGAAGCGCGTAAGCCAAGGAAGGACATGGTGCAATGATTCTCCAATTGGTTAGATCGCGTCGTAAACAGGTTCTCATAGATGTGGACACGCAGAAAGACTTCCTTTTAGCCACCGGCAAGGTCTGCATCAGGAACCATCGCAGGGTCCTGGGGCATATTCGAAGAATCATGGCCTGGGCCAGAACCAGAGGCGTCCCGATTATCTCACTCGCCGAGGTCCATCCCAACAACAACGGTGAGAGCGAATATGACTACTGTATGGACGGAACAGAGGGACAGAAGAAGGTTCGCTACACCCTTGTGGGCAACCGCATCAGCTTCCCGGCAGACGGAAGTACCGACTTGCCAAGGGACATGCTCAGACTGTACAAACAGATAATTCTGCACAAGAGATGCGTCGATCCCTTCCAGGAACCCAGGATCGACCGCCTCCTCAGCGAAGTCAGGGCGAATGAGTTTATCATCATCGGCTCCACCGCTGAAGGGGCCGTTAAAGCCGCCGTCCTGGGATTGCTCCAGAGAGGAAGGAATGTCACCGTCGTCGCCGATGCCGTCGGATGCCAGAACAAAAGGGAGGCCAAGCTCGCGCTGAGAAAAGTCGAAGCAAAGGGCGCGAAGCTCGTAGAGACAAGGAGGATCGCAGGGGTCTCACACCTGCGCCATATCGGCATCTGCGATTGCGAGAGCTGCCGGGGCCTCACAAGAAAGACATCGATACATCTCAAAGAAGTAATCTAAGAGACCGCCCTAT
This sequence comes from Sedimentisphaerales bacterium, assembly GCA_016933985.1. Classification (GTDB taxonomy): domain Bacteria; phylum Planctomycetota; class Phycisphaerae; order Sedimentisphaerales; family Anaerobacaceae; genus JAFGCD01. The sequence goes on from JAFGTU010000385.1 coordinate 6,815, forward strand.
TCCTCCGGCTGGGAATCCGATTTCCTCGCATTCGGCTGTGAAAAATGCGCTATCACGCTGCAAATCACGCCGGTAAGAACAAGGGCTACCCCGATTAGCATCATGACAACCGGAAGCACAGTCCCCGCACTCGGCTCGGTTGCGGCAAAGACAAACGCCGCCAATGCAACCAATATCCCCAGCAAGAGCAGCTTGTTGCCCAACGGATGAATCAGGCAGACAATCAAGAAGCTCAGCCCAAGGCACACTATCGCCGAAAAAGCGAATACCCCAAACGCCAGATCCTCGTCGATAAGCCCCAAAATCAGATTCTCCATAACGCATCTCTCTATAAAAACAAAAGGACCACTGCCGACAAAAATTTGCCTGACTCGCATCACCCTCTGCCACCAGCCTCCGGCATTCTACCGGTTTCTAACATAGGATGTCAACCCCAGCTTACCGCTCTCTGCCGTTAAGATCCTGAAAACCTTACACAGGTTCTTTTCTGTCTCGATGCACCGGGAATTTGTTGGGATTACTGCCTTCGTGGCGAAATGAAAAAATATTTGAAAAATTCCGTTTTTTTAGTTGACATCGCATAGTATGTATAACATAATAAGTAAAACAAGATAAAACTCGAAGGCTTGCCGAAAGGCCCAATGAAATCTGTCATCTGAAACCAGGAGAAGAACATGAAATTTGAAAGTCAGTTGTTAAAGGGGGTGGCCCCAGTCGTTGTTTTGGAGGTTCTCTCCGCCGGCCGGATGTACGGCTACGAGTTGAGCCAGGCGATAGAGCAGCGGAGCGGCCGGGTCCTCACCCTCGGCAAAGGCACGCTTTACCCGCTGCTCTACAACCTCGAGGCAAAAAAGCTTGTGAGCGCCAAATGGGAGTCCGCCCAGACCGGACGAGAGAGGAGATACTACTCGATCACCGGTAAAGGAAAAGACGAACTCGCGAAACAAAAGGCCCAGTTGAAAGAGCTTACCGCCGGCCTGAACCTCGTCTTCGGCGGCGCACTCAAGCTCGCCTGAATCGTATTTAGCCCGCAGTTTTACTGCGGGTCCCAAAAAGCGATAGTCTGCGAGGCAAAAAAATGGCAAACCAGGACAAGCAAAATAATCTGCAGCACCTACCCCCATCCGCTCTCGTCTTTATCAGCCGCGTCATAAGGAAGATGCGATATCGCAAAAAAGTCCGTCAGGACGTCCAGACCGAATTGGTCGCCCATTTCGAAGACGGCCTCAAAGACTGCACCGCCGACCAGGAAAAAGAGCAGGCGGCCCGCAAGCTGATAGCAGAATTCGGCGACATCAAGCTTCTCGCCCTCCTTCTGCGCCGAGCAAAAAAACGCTGCCGGCCGCTCTGGCGAACTGTCGTTGCAAGAACCCTTCAGACCGTCGGCGGTCTGCTCGTATGCCTCATCCTTTACACGATTTGGTTCGCCACCGGCAAGCCCGCGCCGAGCATCGACTACGTGGAAGTCTTCAACCGAATGAACCGTCCCGAGCTGCGAAACGATGACAACGCCTGGCCCGACTACGAAAAGGCCGTCGGCTTATTCGTAAAGCCGCAGGAAGACGATTTCTACAACAACGCAGGTTCTCTGGACCACGAATTCGCAGCCCTCGACCCCTGCGAGCAAAGCCGTACTATCCAATGGGTCGAAGAAAACGGATCCGCCTGGCGTCAATTCGCCGCCGGCAGCGCAAAGCCATACTGCTACAGGAAATACGCCTGCGACCCCAACGACGAGGAACAATGGCTGCTGGGTATTCAGCTCACTCACCTATCCGATCTCAGAGATATCGCCAGGCTCGGCGTCTGGCGCTCACGGATTGCCGCGGACCGGGGCCGCCTCGCCGATGCGCTTGATACCTGCATCGCCATCGCCCGCGCCGGCAGCCACTGGCAGGGCAAGGGCACACTCATCGAGCAATTGGTTGGAATATCCATGGTTCGCATTGCCCAGGAGCAGATTCTGGCCCTTATTGACACCAGCGATATTCCCGCTGAATTGCTCGAAAAGTCCCAAGACAGGTTGTCAAAGATATACCCCGACGGATACCCCATCATGGACGTAAGAGGCGAACGGCTGATGTTCATGGATACCGTCCAGCACATATTCACCGGCCATGGTCTCGGCGGGGGCCATCTAATACCGAATCGACTCAGCATGGTTGGCGATTTGGGTTTCGATTCCGATTCACATCAAAATACTACAGCGAGAATGCTCGAGCTGTCTGCCTGCGCCGCTGCAAGCATGGCCCACGCAAGGCGAGAAAAGACCGTCGCCAAGGCCAATGAGTTGTACGACACCTTCGAGCGCCGTGCTACGATGACTCCGTACCAAAAGCGCCTCGCAGAGGTCCCTTCTGCCGATGACATATTGAATTCTCTTTCCCATTACAGATATTCGTTCCTACATATGATGTGCCCGGCGATAGACAGGATTGCCGAGCTCGGATTCCGGGCAAGAACAGGCCATCAAGCCACACTAACCATCCTCGCATTCAAACGCTGGCAGGCCCAAAAAGGCAGCTATCCGGCTACTCTGAACGACCTTGTCTCGGCAGGCCTTCTCCAGGAACTCCCGAGCGATCCATATAGCGACAAGCCTCTTGTGTACAGACTAACAGCCGACGGCTTCACGCTTTACAGCCTCGGACCTGATTTCGAAGACCAAGCCGGCGCCACAGGCAAAGACCGCGATGGACACCCCAAGGCATGGGTGGACGACGGCGACACTGTTTTCTGGCCCGTTCTCAAAGCCGAAACCCGCCCAAAATCCAATTAACACGCGCCACGGGCGCTATCAGGCTCGAAACGCCTTTGATCCAAGCATCCCGACAGGCCGGGGGTCTCGCAAGAGCCTCTCCCGGGCCGGTTCCCAAACTCTTGCTGAGCCCCTGCAAATCCTTGAAAAATCCTGTTTTTTTCAAGTAACGTTCACGCCTCTGTGTGTATCTTACTATTCGGCAAAGTGTAGAAGGTGCGCAAGCTAAATGTCAGGATGGGTACGGTGCGTCAGCAACAGGTGATTAGTACAGAAACCTGCCGGCCAGCGGGCCGCAGGGTCCTTACCGGCTTCACGCTAATAGAGCTTCTTGTGGCGGTTGCCGTTATTGCTCTGCTTATGGTGATATTAGTCCCCGCCTTGCAGGGGGTCAGAAGGCAGGCCGGCGCCGTCGTCTGCCAGTCAAACCTCAGGCAGTGGGCTCTTGTTTATACCGCCTACAGCGACGATTACGACGGCAAGTTCTGGCGCACTTATGACCCCGGGACAGAACGGCCGGGCTTCTGGGTCGCAAAGCTCGCCTCATACTGCAAGGACTCGAACGACCTGCTCTTATGTCCGCTCGCCGCCACGGCCCGGATAGCAATGCCCGAATCAGACTGGAACGCAGACGTATTCGGCGATAGCGGCGGCACTTTCTCCTCCTGGCGGCTTTGGTATTACAAGGCACGCGGCGAAGGACCCGTATATACCGGAAGCTACGCCCACAACCACTTCGCAATGGACAACTCCCCCCAACCGGATTGGCGAATCCAGGCATACCCGGATTCTTTCTATTGGCAAACTCGCCACACAAAAGACCAGGCCAATATCCCGCTGCTGACCGACGGGCCCTGGATCGAGGCCACCCACATCGACCCGAACTGCCCGCCCCCCGACACCGAAACAATCATTGCCCTTCGCGCCCAGACCTTCGATTCCTGCATAAGCCGCCACGACGCCGAAATCAACGGCCTCTTTATGGATTCGCACGTCGCCAAGATCGGCCTAAAACAGCTCTGGACCCTCAAGTGGCACCGCCAATTCGACACCGCGGGACCATGGACAACGGCGGGAGGCGTAAAACCAACCGACTGGCCAAAATGGCTCAGACACTGCAAAGACTATTAAAAGCTTCCCCTTGATTCTTTTCTCCCCTTGGCTGGAAATCGTTGAAATTCGATTCGATGGTCCGTATCATAGCCGTCACAGCGCCGCAAATACGGACTTGTTGCCTTGTCCCCGCGGGCGCAAAATATGACGGTCGAATTAAACGAGACTAATGTCTAAGAGCGCGTGTGAGAAGTGGCACGGCCATCTTGGCCGTGCGTTTCACGAGGTAGCGCGCTCGTAGGAAGAAGACCAATTGCAGGGATAGAATGGCCCTGCGACGCATGGGCAAGATGCCCATGCTACGAGAAAACAGCTTCACACACACTCTCAGGAGGCGACTATGAGTTCCGGACGATGTCCCCTGCACTGTAATATCGTTCACAATTGCACAAGGCGCGCATTCCTTCGCGGCTCGGCGGGCCTGCTGGCCGCACCGGCCCTAATGGCCGGCTGTGCATCCTCTGCAAGAAGCCCTATGGCAACGCAGAGGCCCATCCGGCCCTGCGGACCGGCATCGAACTACACGCCGACAATCAAAGCCGCCTTTGTGCGTCGAAAAGAAGACTACGGGATGCTCTGGCCCGGGGCCGTTTACGACGGCCAGGCCGCAAGAAAAATGTACACCGAACAAGTCAAATCAACCGCCGGGAAGCTCAACGCAAAACTCGAACTTCGCCCCGACCCGATCTACAGCCTCGCAGAGGCCGAAGCCTGGGTCGCCGAAGCCGAAAATGCAAACGTCGATGGCCTTCTCCTTGTCGTGCTCGACCGCCAGAAGCACTCCTGGCCAACCGCCGGGAAAGTCGCTGCAAGCGCTGTCCCATCTATCATTTTCTCACCGCTCGGCACATCGTTCACCACTAACACAGTCAACCTCGCCCAATCGCCCGGCTGCGTCGTCTATGCCACCAACGAATTTTCACAGGCCGCATACGGTATGAAGATGCTCGCCGCAGCAGCAAGAATCCGCCGCACCCGATGCGTCGTCATCAGGGGAGGCAAGCGATACGACGCCCCATTGGCCGACCTCGGCATCTCCCTCCGCCGCGTTCCCGCAAATACGTTCATCGAGGAATACAACCGGATGCCTGAGACAAAAGAGATGATAGCAATGGCCGACGATTACATCCGCCGGGCGCGCAGACAAACCGGCTGCTCAAAACAGGACGTCATAAACGGCGTCAAAAGCTATTACGTCGCGGGGAAAATCCTTCAAGCCGAGCAGGCCGACGCAATTACGATGGACTGCCTCGGCGCGCTGGGAAATATCAAAGTCTCGCTGCCGTGCATCGCGTGGTCGCGGATGAACGATGACGGCATCCCCGCGGCGTGCGAGGCCGACGTCGGCGCCGTCGCGGCCCACACGATAGTCCAATACCTCTTCGACCGCCCCGGCTTCCAGCAGGA
>JAFGTU010000386.1 GCA_016933985.1 Sedimentisphaerales bacterium
AACGGGCGAGCTGCTCGTGCGCTGGCAGTTCAACGAGACCTCCGGCACGATTGCCTCGGACACCAGCGGCAAGGGACATCACGGCGACGTCAACGATGTCAACGGCGTCTCGTGGGTCAACGACGCTGAAAGAGGCCGATGCCTCGATTTTGCCGGCGGCGACTACGTCCTTGATAACGACGCCAATACGTATCTCAACGGTTTGCACGGCCTGACAATGTGCGTCTGGGTCAAGAACAGGAATACCGCCGCAAACGACCGGGGCTTCATCATATTCGAGGACCCGGCCGGAAATGACGACAGGGATATGCGGTACGATGCTGCGGGCGCTAACGGAGACCCCGACGGCATAAGCGTCATCAAGTGCGGCGTTACGACCACTTCGCCGGTCGGCCAGCCTATCCAGCAGATCGAGAGCAGCGAATACGCTCAGACGACGGCCTGGCAGCATCTTGCCTTGACCTGGAGCACGGGCGAGCAGCTCAAGCTGTATATCAACGGCGTTCTCGATACGCCGACGGCCAACAGACCCGGCACTTATGGTGTCACCACCGGCGCTACGAAGCTGATTGTCGGCAAGGGCGGCAAGGACAACGCGGTAGATTTAGGCTGGAACGGCTTGATTGACGATGTCCAGATCTACAACTACGCCCTCTCGCCAGCCGAAATCACCACGGTCAGGAACGGAGGCGCTATAGCTCCAAAGCCGGTGCACTACCCCGTGCCTTCCTCTGCTGAAATCTACGAAGGCGAGGCCCAGGGCGGCAGAGTGATTAACTTCAAGGATTACACCGAGCTGATGGATAACTGGCTTCTCGAAATCAAGTATCCGCAATAAAGACTGGTGCAAGGTCGGCTGCGTTCGACCTTGCAGGTAAACGATGTCAGGCTTTGAACCAATTCGGGGCCTGCACAAAAAAGTGCAGGCCCCGGTTGTTATTGTGTCTGGGGCGCCGCGGAGGAACGCGGGCAATCGAGGGGTGCGATCTGACCCGGGCAGGTCCGCAGTAAGAGACCGATTCCGCCGCTGAATCATCACTACGATAATGCGACTGATGATGAGCCGGACAGATAGTGGCCCAACAAACCATTTTGTAATTCACGCCGGACAGAAAGTGCCGTATAATCACCTTTCAAAAAAGTGTAAATCCGTGCTAACTTGTGCCCTGGGTATCGCTGTCAGAGAATGGCCGCGTGAGTCCGTGTCAGAGAAGACTAACAGACAATTGGAAAGAGACGAGCAGATTTATCAGCTTTCGACGCTGGTGGCGGGCAGGTTCTCACTGCAGGAGGCCCTTGACAGGTTGGCAGAGGCCGCCGTCAAGATAACCGAGACCACCGCCTGCTCCATTAGACTGCTGGACGAAGACGCCGGCGAGCTGAAGATGCGCAGCACCTACGGCCTGAGCGAAGAGTACCGAAACAAAGGCGAGGTCTCGAAGAACGACACCGTAATCAAGGCCGCCTTTGCAGGCCAGGCAGTCGTCCTCGACGATATGAGAGTTGATGACAGGGTCAAGTATAAAGAGGCAAGCATCAAGGAGGGCCTGGTCAGCCAGTTGACCGTTGCGATGGTCTTTCGCGAAAAGGCTATCGGCGTCCTTCGCCTCTATAGCCCGGAGCCCAAGCGATTCGACGAGGATGCAATCCAGTTGGCCAGAGCCGTAGCGTCCCAGTGCGCCGTGGCGATTACAAACGCCAGGCTCTACACCGAGGCCATCGAAGGCGCGCGGGTGGCCGAGCAGATGCGGGTCGCCGGCATCATCCAGCGACGGATGATCCCGGAGCACGCCCCGTCGATACCCGGCCTCGACATCGCCGCCACTTATATCCCGTGCTTCGACCTTGGCGGTGATTTCTACGATTTCTTCAAAATCGCCGAAAATCGGCTCGTTGTGGTCATAGGCGACGTGATGGGCAAAGGCATCCCCGCCGCCCTGATGATGAGCTGTCTTCGAGGGGCCGTGCGAGCCTATGCCGACTCCGCCCGCTCGTTTCGAGCCGCCCGCAAAGCATATCAGACCCCTGAAGACGACAAAAAGCTCGTCGGTAAAACGACCGAAAGACTCAATAAAATGGTCTGCGGCGAATGTAAGGACGGCGAATTCATAACGTTGTTCTACGCCGTGATTGACACGGAAAGACGCATCCTGACATATTGCAGTTGCGGCCACGAGCCGACCGCACTCATACGAGCCGGCCAAATCACAGACCTAAATAGAGGAGGACTCGTCCTCGGAGTCGATCCCGAAGCCGAATATGAGATTGGAACGGTCGAATTGAAGGACAACGACTGCGTGCTCTTCTATACGGACGGCCTGATTGACGCGGCCAACTTCGCCGGCGATTTCTGGGGCAGGCAGCGCCTGCTTGAAACGGCCAGGGAGTTTGCAGAAGACTCGGCCGAGCGCGTAGTCAAAAACATTCTCAGGTATAGACGCCGATTTGTAGGCCTTGCCAGCCAGATTGACGACACAAGTATTGTCGTGGTCAAAGCCGGCGGCAAAGCCGCTGCGAATTCTTAGAGGCAGGTTGCTTATACAAATGGCCGGAGTTGTTATCACAATTGATGGCCCCGCCGCCAGCGGCAAGAGCACCGTTGCTCGGCTGCTGGCCCAGCGCCTCGGCGCGGATTTTCTCGATACCGGCGCGATGTATCGCGCGGCGACGTTGGCCGCAATGAGAGCCGGCATCGACATGAAAAATGAAGACGAGCTCCTCAGGATTATCGAAAGCAGCGACTTTCAATTCTCCACCGACCCGAGCAAGACCGTCGTCAGCCTCGACGGCGCCGACGTTACGGACGAAATACGCACACCCGAAGTCACGGCTAACGCCCGCTACGCCGCCTCGGCCCCAAAGGTCAGGGCAAGGCTCGTCGAAATGCAAAGGCGGATGGCCGCCCGGAAAGAGAAAATAGTCAC
>JAFGTU010000387.1 GCA_016933985.1 Sedimentisphaerales bacterium
ATAAGACTTGACGCCCTGGGCGGCTATTGCGCGATAGAGCCGGTCTTCATAGGGGGCGACGAATTGCTTGTACATATCGCGGCTGATGAATCCGGCGCCGGCGAAGGCGGAGCTCACCAGGATTGCATCCGGGTTGCAGGGGCCGTACAGCCGGACCTGCGCCTCGGCGAACCCGGTGAACTTCTCCAAAAGCGCATGGCACGTTTGCGGCTCATCGATCAAGGCGAATAGGGCCTGCTCGTAACCGAAGAACTCCAATAGATGCGTGAACGGCGAGAAGACCTCGACGTGGACGGAGATGTCGGGGCCTAATTGCCGCGCTGCCCGCAGTGCGGCGGTGAACGATTCGGGATAGGATGCGGGATCGGCCAACTCGGCATCGGGGGCGATATCCCAAAGGTCGGGGGCGTGCCAGGTATTCCAGACGTAGCCGGGGAGCCTGTACATAGCCGGGTCGGCGGGATCGACTGTCTTATAGTCGGCTCTTTGCAATGGAGTCTTGCCGGGGCCGAAGGTTTGGGGATTATCGTCCGGCCCGACGAATGTGACCAAGCCGCAGGGCCAAGTTAGAATCTCACTGTCGCGTTCTTTGCTCGACGAAGACAGGTATTCTCGCCAGTTTTTCGGGCGGCCCGGAAGGTTCACCAAGACACCGTCGAATCCGTATCGCTGCTGCAAGTCAATCAGCGCCTTGGCAAAGGTGTTGCTGTCGAACCAAATTTCGCTCGGCGGGTAATCCGTGTTCAGGAAGTAATGGCCGAGGGCAAGCTGGCACATAACCGGGACGCGGTCGGGGCGGCTGTGATTCATCGCCTCAAATACTCGTCGCCTTGAATCCATCTGCGCCATATTGCTACGTCACACCATGCCGGGATTGTTGATCTTGGGAACCTTACATTGGCCATTCTACCAGGCAGGCACAGAAAAGGAAGCAGCAAAGAGCTATAACAAGGCACAGCTTGAAGAAGATGCTCTATACGGTGTGTTTTTCGTTGCGGTTTGGGGGGGAATGGTTATGATAGCGGGCGGGCCGGCATATACGCATGTCCCGGTCGTCATCGATGCGCTGGAAGCGCTGAAGAGTTGAGTCCTATTCGCCCGACAAAGGAAAATCGAGCAAATGAAAGCCCAGAAGCTCAGAACGAGGATACTCATATCGTTCGATATTGTTATCGTGGCGTTTTCCGTAGCGGTTGCCCTGCTGGGATACTACGTTATCAAGAAGGACGTTCTGGAGCGTGCCCAGACCAAGGTGAAGAACGATCTGAACTCCGCTCGCGAGATTTACGACCAGGAAGTCGGCAGGGTCCGGGACGTTGTTCGACTGACTGCTCAGCGTTTCTTCATTAAAGAGGCGATCTCCGATAACGACAGGCAGACCTTGAACAGGGAGTTGGGCAGGATAAGAGAGCAGGAATTCTTGGATGTGCTGACTTTGACCGACTCATCAGGAAACGTAATTATCCGAAGTCGAAACCCGTCGCAGACAGGGGACAGCCAAGGGGATGACGGACTAGTCGGGTTTGTGATGGAAAGCGGACAGTCCGTTGTGGGGACAGCGATAGTGGCGGGCGAAGAGCTTGCAAAGGAAGGGGCCGACCTTGCCGAGCAGGCGCATATCAAGTTCATCCCCACCCCCAAGGCAAAGGCCACAGACCAGACTGAGCAAAGTGCCGGGATGATGATTAAAGCGGCCGGACCTGTTTTCGGATACGACGGCAAGCTGGCAGGAGTGCTCTACGGCGGGAATCTGCTTAACAGAAACTACAGTATTGTGGATAAGGTCAAGGAGACCGTCTATAAAGGGGAGATATACAAAGGCAAGGACGTCGGCACTGTGACGATTTTCCAGGGAGACCTTCGCATATCGACGAATGTTGCCAACAGCGACGGCGCCAGAGCCGTTGGGACACGAGTCTCGCAGGAGGTCAACGAGCAGGTGCTTGAGAAGGGATTACCGTGGATCGGCAGGGCCTTCGTAGTGAATGCCTGGTACAAGACCGCATACGAGCCAATAAAAGATGTTGATGGAGATATCGTCGGGATACTCTATGTGGGGATTCTCGAACGTCCGTTTAATGATATGTCACGAAATATATTCTTTGTCTTTCTGGTAATAGTGATAGCTGTCAGCGGATTATCGGCGGCAATCGGGACAGTGCTGACGCGAAAGATATCTCGACCGGTCGAACGCATGCTCCAAGCGACACAGAAGCTTTCTGGCGGCGACCTCGGATATGAAGTTGAAAGCCGGACGGGCACGCTCGAGTTTGATGCCCTTGCGGCTTCCTTCAACAAAATGGCCGCGGAGCTTCGACGCAGGGAGGAGAGCCTCAAGACAATAAACGAAGAGTTGAAGGGCCTGAATAAGACCTATCTGGACGTAGTGGGCTTCGTCTCGCATGAGCTAAAGGGAATCGTCGCTACCACAATTATGAATGCGGCGGCGGTGCAGGAGGGGCTGTTCGGGGAAATAAACGCGAAACAGGAACAGGCCCTTCAGGCAGTGACGAAGAACCTGGAGTATCTGCGCGAAACCGTGAGGAAATTCCTCGATTTGAGCCGGATAGAGAAGGGCGAACTCGCGGTCATCAGAAAGACGACCCGCCTGCGGGAAGATGTATTCGATCCCTGCGTGGAGACCTTCAAAGCTGAGATTGCCAATAGAAAGATGGAAGTTACAAACAACATCGCCGCGGACGTTACCGTCAGCGGGGATATTGACCTGCTTCATATCGCTGCAAACAACCTCGTGGGCAACGCTGTTAAGTACGGGCTGGATCGCGGCAGAGTGGTGATTGGCTGCGAAGACCTCGGGGATAAGGTTCAAATTGAAGTTTACAACGATTCCCGACCCATAACTCTGGAGGAAAAGGGAAGGCTTTTCAAGAAGTTCTCCCGGCTGGAGAGGGATTCGGGCACGAAAGTGAAGGGCACGGGGCTTGGGCTATTTGTCACGAAGGAGATTATCGCAAAGCACGGCGGAGATATATGGGTCGAGCCGAGAGAGAATGGGAATTCTTTCTTGTTCACGATTGGCAAAGAATCCAACAGTGCGCCGAAAGATTAACGCAAACGCCGAAACCGAAGGAGGCGGGATGCCCGTCTTGGCGGTGAAATAGAAACGCCGGGCGACCGGAAAAGCAAATACGTATTTTGTTGCCGATTGAGGAGCAGCGGCTATAATTGGGCCGGATTCGGTGGTGCTAAGACAATGGAATGACGCCAATGGATGATTTTAGGGAAAGGATTTGTTATGACATTCAACTTACTTGACGTCACGGTGTTCGTCGCGTTCGTTGCGGCTGTGGTTACGTTGGGCATTTACAAGAGCCGGCACGAAAAGACCAGCGAAGACTATTTTCTCGCGGGGCGGGGGCTTAGCTGGTGGCTGATCGGCTTCTCGCTAATCGCGGCGAACATCTCCACCGAGCAGTTTGTTGGAATGAGCGGCAATGCCGCCAGCCACGTCGGCCTGGCGATTGCCAGCTACGAGTGGATGGCGGCGGTGACGCTTGTTGTGGTTGCATTCTGTTTTCTGCCCTATTTTCTGCGCGCTGGCATCTTCACAATGCCTGAATTCCTGGAGTACCGTTATAACGGGACGGCACGGACGATTATGGCGGTGGCGACGATATTCATCTATATGCTGCTTCTCGGCTCGGTTACCTACTCCGGCGCTCTTACCATCCGCACACTGGCGGGTAAGATGGGATACGACGTGAGCCTCGGGGCCGGCTCGCTGGTAATCGGACTGATTGCAATGGCTTATGTCGTCAGCGGCGGCTTGAAGGCGTGCGCGTGGGCCGACTTGATTCAAGGCAGCGCCCTGATTCTCGGGGGCGGCTTTATTATGTACTTCGCCTTCGATAAGCTCGGCGGCGCGACCGAGGCGGCCAGGATCGTGGACGTTCAGACGGGCGCGGTTGCGATTGAGACGCTCAAACAAGGCACCGGGGCCGTCGAGCGGTTCTGGGAATTGAACAAAGTTCGCATGAATATGTTCCTTCCAGGCACCGACAGCGTTCTTCCGTGGACGGCGCTTCTGCTTGGGCTATGGATTCCGAATTTCTATTACTGGGGCCTGAATCAGTATATCACCCAGAGGACTTTAGGATCGTCTTCTCTTAAGGAGGGTCAGAAGGGAATCGTCTTCGCCGCTTTTCTCAAGCTTCTGATCCCGTTTGTGATTGTTGTTCCCGGCATCATTGCTTTTAACCTCTATGCCACAGATATGAAGAACGAGGCCGTGGCGGATAACGGCCCGGTTATGGCGAAGTATCTGAAGGCCAATCCCCAGACCAACCTTGTCCAGGTCGTGACCTCGCCGAGCGAGGAGGCGGTTACGGGCTGGAGCGGTCCCAAGCTAATGCTGGCCGTTTATCCCGATGAGGCCGCGATGAAGACCGTCAAGGCGAAGAACCCGCTGGTCCTGCCGCTGGAGCAATCGAAGTTCGATTCGACGGAAGTCGATCAGTACGTCGTGTTTGATGCAGGCAAGGACAAGTCGTGGGCGAGCACTTTCCCCGCTCTGGCAGCGGAAGTCAAGGCGTATAACGAGAAGGTGGAAGAAGCCGCCAAAGCCGCTCAGATCAAGCCGTCGAGCGAGCCTTTGATTGCGTATAAGTACGACACTGCGATGGGGCAATTGCTCGGAAACGTTCTGCCTCAGGGCGTCGGATTGGTCGGATTTGTGCTGGCGGCGCTTCTCGGCGCGGTCGTGAGCAGTCTGGCGGCCATGCTCAATGCTGCTTCGACCATCTTTACGATGGATATCTACAAGAAGTACATTCAGCCCCAGGCGCCTCAGAAGGCTGTTGTGTTTCTGGGCCGGCTGTGTGTTGTGGTATTTACATTCGTGGCGGTGATGCTGGCCCCACAGCTCGGCAATCCTAAGATAAGCAACAGTATCTTCACCATAATCCAGGAGAGCCAGGGATTCATATCGCCGGGTATTCTGGCGGTATTTGC
>JAFGTU010000388.1 GCA_016933985.1 Sedimentisphaerales bacterium
CGCGGAAACTCCACAAACTCATCGAGAAACAGTATTCCGAAATGGGCGAGCGACAATTCTCCGGGCCGAGGAGTCGTTCCGCCGCCTATTAAGGCCGGACCGCTGGCCGAATGATGCGGCATCCGCACCGGGCGGGTCGCAAGCAGCGGCTTGCCCTTGCTCAGCAGCCCCACTGATGAATATATCTGCGTCGTCTCAAGCGATTCGGCCAGGCTCAGCGTCGGCAGGATAGTCGTAAGTCTCTGGGCCAGCATCGTTTTGCCGGCCCCGGGCGGGCCTATCATCATAATATTGTGGCCGCCCGCCGCGGCTACGGTCAGCGCACGCTTGACGCTGTGCTGGCCCTTGACATCGGCAAAATCGACGTCGTAGCTCGATGAGACCGCGAAAAGGTCGTCGATATCAACCGTGGTCGTCTCGAGCGGTAACTGCCCGGACAGAAAGCCGGCGGCCTGTGTCAAAGAGCCGACCGCAAAGACCTCCATCTCCTTGACGACCGCCGCCTCCTCGGCGTTCTCCAACGGCACTATCATCCTACGAAAGCCGTTCGCCGCCGCGGTCATCGCCATACTCAAGACGCCGTTTACGGGGCGAACCCGCCCGTCAAGCGCCAGCTCGCCCAGGACAACAATGTCGTTGAGATCCGGGTTAACAAGGACTCCCTGCCCGATCAGTATCCCCAGCGCTATCGGCAAGTCAAATGCGGGGCCCGCTTTCTTGACATCTGCAGGGGCAAGATTGACCACCGACTGCGTCTTGGGATACCGGTAGCCGCAGTTGACAATCGCGCTCTTTACCCGCTCGGTGCTCTCTTTCACCGCCGCATCGGGCAGACCGACAATCACGGACTTCTCGAACCCTCCCCGAGCGACGTCAACCTCGACCTCGCAAATCACCCCCTCGATTCCTTCCAACGTAACGCTGTGCAGCCTCGCCAACATATCAATCCCTTCATTTTGCGTAGAAAGCGGTATTTTAGCCCCTCCCCGCCCCGGACGCAACCAGTTTTACGCCCTCAAAGACCCCTACCGGCAAATATTGCCACTAACACCACAACCTCCTCTCCGTTTAACCTAAAGCCTTTGTCTATAGCACTTTAGCGGGTCCCAACATGGCCACAATCCCCCTTCTTACTCACAGAAACACCAAGATGCATCATAAATGCGGTCCTCTTCGTTCGCTACGAAACCGGTTGAGAACCGGTAGAATTTGAGGAATTTGAGCTTGTTTAGAGTGAAAAAAGGCCTGGAGAGATAAAGAATTTCGATTTTTTCCTATCGTTGTACAGAAAGAGCGTTACTTTTCGCATTTTTGGCGCATCATTGATATGTGGTAGTTCACAGGGCAAAGTCGTTGGTTTCAGAAAGGTTGTTTCAGGAAATCAATGAGCGAGGAATATCGTTATGCGCGAAAGGAAAGGCTTTACACTAATCGAACTTCTGGTTGTGATTGCGGTTATCGCGCTGCTTATGGCTATTCTCTTGCCGGCACTGCAAAAGGCAAAATATCAAGCTATGCGTGTAGTCTGCATGAGCAATGTCAGACAGCAGTTGATGATATTCTTCACCTATGCCCAGGACAATGACGGCAAGTTCCCGCCGCATATGGAGCGCGTACCAATGCGTGTGAAGGACACTTTCGATCCTAATGAGTTAAATATATGGAGCGCTTTCCGTAAAAGCTACATGACCAATAGTCAAATTCTGATCTGCCCTATAACGCGAATAATCGGCGCGCATTATGCCAATACCGATTTTGTGCCGAATATGGACGCAAGAGGTCGAACGTTCGGCGGGTGGGACAGCAAGGTTGCAGGGACAAACACACCGTCGAGCGTTATCTCGGTAGCTTATAATTGGTATGCGAATTTCACGCCATCGGAATGGGAACCTGTTTGGCCTGTCACATTTCACAACGGCGAAAGACCCTGGCCCAAGAATACGGTAGAGTGTTCCTCGGATCGAACACTTATAAGCCATAACATTATGGCAAATGAATGGGGCCTGTATGATAATTCTCACGGTGGAACCGGAACGCAACAGCAAAGTCTCAAAATAGACTCGTCCAAACAAATTGACAATCCGATCGGCCTTGCAGACGGTCACGCGATATATCGGCTGAAGTCAAAGACGCTTTTGCGGGCATCTTACGTAGGCGACAGGGGATTGGCCGAACTATATTATTAAACTCTGCAATCAATTTCTCCGGGGTTAAAGAGTAACCAAAAGGCCGTAACCGAATGGGGCACATAACAAATAGAACAAGGTGAAACTGCAGAAACGATAGGAGGACATAATGGAAAAGCTAACAGGTTTGATGGTCGTCGCTCTGATAATTGGGCTGGCAGTAGATTCGGCCGAAAGTAAGACAATTCACGTCAAGGTGGGCGGAACGGGGGATGGGAGTAGCTGGGCTACCGCCTTCGGGGATTTACAAAGCGCGCTTGACGATGCCGACCCGAATGACGAAATTTGGGTGGCAGAAGGAACGTACATTCCTACTGAGCTTTCTGATCCCTGCGATTCACGGTCGGCTACATTTTCAATGAAGAACGGAGTGGGAATATACGGCGGATTCCCTGCTGTGGGTGACCCGAACCGGGATGACCGTGATCATGAGGTGTACGTAACCGTCCTCTCCGGGGACCTACTGGGCAACGATGATCCTGGTACTGCTGTTGCTGATCTCTTGAATGATCCGTGCCGCGGCGACAACAGTTATCATGTTGTTACCGGAACCGGAGAGTCTTCAGTTCCCAACACCATTCTCGATGGTTTCACTGTTACCGCCGGCAACGCCAACGATTATTGGCCGGATAGCGACGGGGGGGGATTATACCGGTACCCCGGTTTGATCAATAAATGCACTATCACCGGCAACTCGGCGGGCGACCGCGGAGGCGGGGTACAATGCGCATCCGGCGATGCGATTGTCACCGATTGCACGTTTGCCGGCAATTCCGCCCATGAAGGCGGAGCCATGAGTCAGGAAGCCTACGGCCAAATGAGGGTGAGTGGCTGCATATTCACCAACAACCTGGCGGACTACGGAGGTGGTGTTTTCGTCCTGTACGCCTTGTCGCTGACTGATTGCACGTTTACCGGCAATTTAGCAGTGGAGGAAGGCGGCGGGATCTTCAGCGACGAAGGGGGACTCGCGATAAACAACTGCACGTTCAGCAGCAACTCGGCGGAATTCGGTGGAGGAATTCACAGCACTCGCTGCTACAGCTTGACGCTGACTAATTGCACCTTCAGCAACAACTCGGCACGATGGTGGGGTGGGGGAATGTACGACAAATACGCCGAAAGCGCTACGCTGACTAATTGCACGTTTACCGGGAACTCAGCGGGCGAGTATGGCGGCGGGATGTACAAACACGGCAGCAGAATGACCGTGATCGGCTGCACTTTCAACGGCAACTCGGCATGGTGGGGTGGAGGGATGTATAACGACTACTTCATCGGCTCGGTGACAAATTGCACGTTTAGCGGCAACTCGACAATAGAGGAAGGGGCCGGGATGTACAACCTGAGGGGGAACCCGATAGTGACCGGCTGCACTTTCAGCGGCAACTGGTCTTACGCCGGCGGCGGTATGGATAACGATGAGTGCACCGTGAAGGTGGCCGATTGCACTTTCACCGGCAACTCGGCCGTCTATGGCGGCGGGGGGATGGATAACTTCGACAGCAGTGTGACCATCTCTCAGTGCACTTTCTGTGACAACCGGGCTTACGATGGGGACGGCACCAGTTTGCGTAACGAGGCTTGCAGCCCTGTGGTGGCCAACTGTATCCTCTGGGGCAATACCGCCGAAGATTATCCGCAGATATACGGAACTGCGAGTGTTACGTTCTCGAACGTGCAAGGGGGATGGGAAGGCATGGGCAATATCGACATCGATCCCTGTTGCACCGATCCCGGCCACTGGGAAGACCCGTGCGGCACGCCTGACTACTACCGGGACGACATCTTCATCCCCGGGGACTACCATCTTAAATCCCAGGCAGGCAGATACGACCCGGAAACGGAAATGTGGGTTTATGACGATGTTACCAGCCCCTGCATAGATGCGGGCGACCCGATGAATCCAATAGGCCGCGAACCGTTTCCAAATGGTGGGATTATCAATATGGGGGCATACGGCGGAACAACAGAAGCCAGCAAATCCTACTTTGGCAAACCACCCTGCGAAATTATCGTAGCGGGCGATGTGAACGGAGATTGCGAGGTGAACTTCCCGGACTTTTGCCTAATGGCTTTGCATTGGTGTAAGGAGAATAATCCATAGAATCACGGCATGATGAATATACGGTGGACTGCATAAGAACAAGAAAAGGTCAAACTGGAAAAATGATAGGAGAACATAATGGATAGGCGAGCAGGTTTGATAGTCGTTGTTCTGATAGTCGCGCTGGTGGCACGTTCGGCTGAAAGCAAAATAATTCACGTCAAGATGGGCGGGACGGGGGATGGAAGCAGTTGGGCAAGCGCATACTGGGATTTGCAGGATGCCCTTGACGATGCCGAGCCGAATGACGAGATTTGGGTGGCGGCGGGCACTTACAGACCCACGTGGGATTACAACATGGACTATGGCGACCGCGGCAAGCACTTCCGGATGATCAACAGCGTGGGCATTTACGGTGGGTTCCCGAATACGGGCGATCCGCTTTGGGTGAATCGCGATTCGGATACGTGGGAGACTATCCTCAGTGGCGATCTTGACGGGAACGACGGGCCTGTGACGAATCCCGAAGACTTGCTCAGCGACCCCAACCGGTCGGAGAACTGCTACAATGTCTTCCACCATAACAGGCGGTCGGATATTGACCCGAACGCTGTGTTGGACGGGTTCACCATCACCGGAGGCAACGCCAATTATACTTATGGAGGGAGCTACAGCGAGGGGGGCGGGATGTACAACTACGACAGCAACCCGACAATGATCCACTGCACCTTCAGGGGCAACTCTGCCGAGTACGGCGGGGGCATTTACAGCAACGACAGCAATCAGACAGTAACCCACTGCACGTTCAGGGGCAACGCCGCCGAATACGGCGGCGGGATGTACTGCTCGAACAGTGATAATCTGACCCTGGATCATTGCACATTCAGCGGAAACCTCGCCGTATTAGGCGGTGGGGTGTATCACGAATACAGCGAGAGTTCGACGGTGAGAAATTGCACTTTCAGCGAAAATTCGGGAGGCGAGTACGGCGGCGGGATTTACAGCTATGACAGTAGGGGGACAGTAACCGGTTGCATTTTTAAGGATAACTACGTCGAATACGGTGGAGGGATGCATAACGAGCACTTCGTCGGCTCGGTGACTAATTGCACGTTTACCGGAAACTCGGCATATAATGAGACGGGGGGCGGGATGTGCAACGAGTACGGCACGCCGATAGTGACCGGCTGCACCTTCACCGGCAACATCGCCGCGTACGGCGGCGGAATTTGCAACCACGAAAGCAACGCGACAATCGCTCAGTGCACCTTCTGTGACAATCGCGGTTTGTCTAAGGGTAAGGGCTGTGGGATGCATAGCTGGGATGGCAGCGTTGTCGTGACTGACTGCATCTTCTGGAGCAATACTTGTGCTGATAACCCCCAGATATCCGGAACGCCGGTCGTTACCTTCTCGAACGTGCAAGGCGGGTGGGAAGGCGTGGGCAATATCGACGTCGATCCCTGCTGCGTCAATCCCGGCCACTGGGAAGACCCGTGCGGCACGCCCGCCTACTTCCGGGATGATATCTTCATTCCTGGCGACTACCATCTGAAATCCGAAGGAGGGAGATACGATCAGGACACGCAACTATGGATCTTTGATGATGTGACCAGCCCCTGCATAGATGCGGGCGACCCAATGAGCCCCATAGGCCGCGAACCGTTCCCCAACGGTGGGATCGTCAATATGGGAGCATACGGAGCAACCACCGAAGCCAGCAAATCCTACTTTGGGACTCTCCCCTGTGAGACTATAGCAGCAGGAGATATAAACGGGGATTGCGAAGTGAATTTCCTCGACTTTTGCCTAATGGCTCTGCATTGGCCTGAGGATAGCGAGCTGTAACGCTCCAACCAATAAATATCCCATCAATAATCCGGCATTCGACAAAAGCAATTATCGCGATAGGTTACCTTCGCTTTCACGCCGAACTCTCGCGTACCGCATGCGCTTGTCAAGCGCAGGAAGTGCAAAAAAATGAGTGACGCAAAAGTGACGCAAATGGGCATTTTCCGGGATTCTCAGGGGCGAAGAAGCGAGCGGCCCTTTCTGTAAACCTATGTTCTGCAAAGGCTTACAAAAACACGCCCGGCAGGATTCGGACCTGCGACCTACGGATTAGAAATCCGTTGGCGATGTTGTAAGTGCTTTATTGCGAAGCACTTATGGCGCGTTTTTTCGCAAAGAACAAGGGTCGCAAGTGGCTAACAAACCAACAACAAGTGGTAGGCAATCTGGTATCTACTGCTCACTGACGAACTTTTTGACGAACTGTTTTCGCGTATTTCTTGCCGAAGCCGTCGTTTTCGATGTGTCCACTTCGCGTTTTCGTTCAGCTTTCCTGATTGCTCAGGTTTTCTTGGGCTTTTTCTATTGGAATTCACGAATTGCAGGAGCAGCGTCCTGATAGAAACATCTGACATCTTCAACTTTCCCTGGCCTAACCGGCCAGGGCTCAGGGGATAGGACCGGTCGCAACCGGTGCTCCAATATCGATGAACGGAAACCTATATACAAATCCACTTGCCCTCACGGTCCTTTTCCGTTAGACTCCACCGCCGAACTTATAAGCACTCTCCAGAAGTCCAGGACAAGATATGGCGACAATCACAAAGAAAGACCTCGTGGACCGAGTAGCCATTATTACCGGCGAGAAAAGGCTCTTGACCAAAGATATTCTGCAGCAGTTCCTCAATGATATTGTGGCCGAACTCGCAAGAGGCAACCGCATCGAATTCCGAGACTTTGGCATCTTCGAAGTCAAGGAACGGTCTGCAAGAACGGCCCAGAATCCCAAGACCCTCAAGAAGGTCAGAGTACCGGCCAAGCGAACAGTTAAATTCCGGGGCGGTCGGCTGATGAAGGAGAAGCTGAACGGCCAAGTTCAGAATTAGCCACCCATTTGTAAAGGAGTGTACAATATGCGTTCCAATTCCTACGGGCTTGTCGCAGCGGTGTTGTCTTCCATTCTATTCGGCAGTGGCTGTGCAACCTTGCACACAGACCAAGCTCGCGTCGTCACCTCACATTATACGGTTGATACTACATGGCCACCTATGAAGAGCTCGTAGTCAAGTGATACTTTTCCTGTGGCCCTGTTTTTTTTGCTTCGAGGGCATCCTATGCTTCGCAG
>JAFGTU010000389.1 GCA_016933985.1 Sedimentisphaerales bacterium
GCGAGGATACGGCCGTTCAGCACGCCGACGAACAGTAGATGCCCGACGGGTCATTTTGGTTTGAAGCCTTTTGGGTCGTCGCCGGTGTATTTTTCACATGCCTTTTCGAGGTCGACGTCTGTAATGTTTGCGAGGGTGCAGAGCCAGGCCAAGACGTCGGCGAACTCCTCCCGGGCGTTTTCCTTATCCCCGGAAACCAGGGCGGTGGAGAGTTCGCCGACTTCCTCGATAAACCACATAAAAGTCCGTGAAATGCCCCGTTCGCGGTCACGCTTCTCGTATTTCGTGGAAATCAATTCCTGGAATTCGCGAATGTGCATTTGCTTTTCAGTCGTCGCGTCTTGTCAGCGGCTCAGAGCACAGCAGGTGTTCCGCTGTTGAGCGACGTGGCCACAGCGCGCCTCTACGGCGTAGAATATCCCGTAGATGCGCTCCTGCCGCGCTGCATAAACGCCGGCGCGATTATCCGCTCACTTTCCTGCGATGAGGTCCGACAGTTTTGTCTTCTGATAAACCGCACGCGCCAGGCCGAGCGCTTTGCTGAATATCTTGTCGGCGCGAGTGCAGGCTTTTCCGCGTGGCGTGTAGTCTGCGAGATTGAGGTAGCTGACCATCGGACCGTCAACGGCTTCGATAATCTGGAGCATCGTAATCTTGTTGGCCGGCCGGGCGAGCCTGAAGCCTCCTCGGGGACCCCTCTTGCTGCGCAGAATATTTCCCTTGACCAGTTGCTGAAGGATTTTGAGCAGGTATTCGATGGGAATATCATATTCTTGCGAGATTTCGTGCGACAAGACAATGTTCTTCTCCGGATGTTCGGCAACATAGCACGTGGCCATGAGTCCATACGCTGTTGTTCTGCCAACTTTCATATTCGGCTCCTTGAGATGTTGAGACTCTATCAGTTCCATGCCCCATCTTGGCGGGCTCACCCATAGCGATGCATCGAACTGGATGCATGCGAAACACATTGGTGCTATTATGCAGTGTTCGTGGCAAATTGCAAGCGGTTTTCGCTGTGCAAGTGCTATATTTACGGATTTCGCAAAATATTTTCGTGCTGGGGAAGATTTGTGAAGGAAACGGCTTGGAGGTCCTGAAACTTCGCCGGCGGGGCAAAAAGCTTGACATTGAGTGTATTTGAACATAAAATTGCACGCGATGTTGGTTTTTTTAGGAGACTGGCGTGGCACAGATCAAGCCCAGAGTGAGCGTAAAATACGCTGAGAATGCAACGATAGTGAGCTTCGTGGACGAGAAGATACTGGAGGAGACGGATATTCGCGCCCTTCAGGAGACAATAATGTCGGTGATAGAGTCGGCCTCCGGCGGAATGAATATGATCCTGGATTTCGGCAACGTCCGATTCCTGTCGTCGGCTGTTCTTGGGCTTCTGATTCGAATCAGTAAACGAATATACGAAAGAGACGGGCGGCTGAAGCTGTGCAATATAAATCCGAAGATTTATGAGGTTTTCAAGATAACGCGACTAACAAAAACCTTCGATATATATGATGACGTTGACAGCGCAGTTGATGGTTAGGTCGATAGTTGTGTGATAGGGCCGTTCCGGCTTGTCATTACGTCGGCAAAGATCGTCCGATAACAAAGCCGCAGCGTTTCTTTTCCTGTTGTCGTTCTTGTTTTGATTGGAATGGTTGGGCGTGTGAGCTCCTAAGATTATGACTTCGAGAGCACCAATCAGTTGTACTATGAATGTCGCAAGTACATTGACCGCCAGCGAGGCCGTCTGTCATCTGATTATGGCGATGCTCGATGAGAGCGGGTTCAGCAAAGAAGATATTTTTGCCGCGCATCTGGCTTTGGAAGAGGCGCTTATCAATGCGATCCGTCACGGCAATGAAATGGATCCGGACAAGGAGGTTAAGGTTAGTTACTCGGTGGATTCCGAGAAGTTTGAGGTGTGGATAGAGGACGAGGGGACAGGCTTTGATCCGAAATCTGTTCCGGATCCTCGATGCGGAGACAACCTTTACAAGCCTAACGGCAGGGGATTGCTGCTCATGTGTTCCTATATGGACGTAGTCGAACACGGTGAGCGGGGCAACAGGGTGCACATGATCAGATACAGAAACAAACCATCTGTTGTCCATGGAGTGCCCAAGACGTGCCGATAGCTGCTCGCCTGCTCTGCCTGTATTGGGAGCAGGTTGAGTACAAGATGCGGAGAATCTGTCGAGATATGGGTGGCTTTGCAGCGGTCTTGCGGCTTGGATAGCGAAGCACGGGCTGGAAGCCCGTGCGACCACAGCCGGTCCCACGGGCCCCGCCGTGAGGCGTTGCGCCGCAAGGCGTCCCTTACGGGACTTGCAGGGATGGCCCTGCTACATGGCCAAACACACGCCTTTCGCCGGCGGAGCCGGGAGCTGCGTTTCGGCAGGAATCATTTCTTTGAAACGGTCTTCTGATATTCTTGTGGTCCGATAAACTGAGCGGCGGCGCCGATAGGCTGGGTTTCGTAGTGGAATATGCGGGAAAACCTCCTGAGAGGAAAGTCGTTGTCAAAATATACCGAAGTGGGGGCAGGTAAGGACAACTTGACGGGCTAAACAAGGAGCGCATTGGATGACTATATACGACTCAATATTCTCTGGCAACGGTGTTCTCAATGAACAGATCGCCCGACAGGTCTTCAATCTTCTTCCCGACCAGGGTCCTATAATGGTGATAATGGACCGAGAGGGACATATCTGGCCGAGCGATTCGGAGCGCTTCTCGATGCTGCACGCGGGCGAGGAGGTTCTAAAAGGTCTTTGCTCGAAGATCGACGACGGCGCCGAGCCGGTGCTCACTCAGATGGGTGATTACAGCCTTGTCGCGTCGCAACTGGCCACGGATAAACATAACTGCGGTTATGTGATTATTGCCGTTCCCCAGTCCAGCCCTGAATCGACATTAGCGAACATGGACCTTGTTGAAATACTGCTGGGCCAAATCGGTCTGATAGCCAGGCTCATCGAGAAGAACAACCTTCTTTATGAGCACCAGGTGAATCAGTACCGTGCCGACCCCCAAACGGTTGCGGCCTCGAATTAGCCAACCGGGGCCTCCGGGCGGGCGGTCAGAGAAGGCGGACATCTATTCTCTTCGCAACGGAGCGGATATGCTCAGCGGCTAATCGGTATTCCTCTTCGCCGGAAAGGTGCTCGAGCATAAGGGGCATTTCGCGAACCCTGCTTAATTCGGTCAAAAAGGCTTCGTAGTCCAATCCGCCCAGCCCGGGGCGAGTCTCATCGAGGTGTGTCGTGAGTTTATTGCTGAGTATAATGTCTTTGGCGTGGCAGCTCTTGATATACGGGCCGAGTTTCTCAAAGCACTCTCGAATAAGCCTTCCGGTGGCGAAATAGCGCTGAGGGCTGCATACGATGTTTACGGGGTCGAGGTGGACGGCAAAGCGCTTGCGGTCGATGGCCTTGAGCAATTGCAGGTA
>JAFGTU010000390.1 GCA_016933985.1 Sedimentisphaerales bacterium
GAAATGGGAAAAGAAACTTGGCGCCGAACAACGCCGCTTAGTTGAACAGAAGAATCAAAACAAATCGTGGGGTTTTTCAACAGCCCCACTGTCTCCTATTTCTCTTTCCTATTTTCACTTTTGGTTCGCTATTTCGGTGACCCTGCTATGGGCAGCGGCCGGCGAATAATATCTGGCTCTATAGTAGTAGTTTCCGGTCTCGTTGTCAAGGCGTCGGCAGGTGAAATAGTAGGGATTGTCGATTATGCTTGCCAATCGAGTGCTTTCCTGATAGAATAATGGCGGTTAGTTGTCCGTGAATCATTCATAGTGTTGACAATAGCAGGCGGCAGTATGGGCAGGCTTCGCCAGAAGATGATTCCGGTGTTCGTGGTGCTGATCGGCGTGATTTCGACGGGCCCGGCGCAGGCCGCGGGGCCTGTAATTACACCCGAACAGGTCGAGGCCGACTGGCTGCGGCAGGACTTGTTGAGAAACGCCGAATCCGCCGCCCAGGGCCGGCAGGTTGCGCCGGAACAGGATGCCGTTGGGGCGTTCGACGGCGTCAAGAACGGCGAGTGGGGATTCCATACCGAGAACGAGAATGACCCGTGGTGGCAGATCGACCTCGGCGAGCCTACGCCGCTCGACCGCGTCGTCCTGTACAACCGCACCGAGCTGGCCGAGCGAAATTCGCGGATAATTGTTTTGCTCTCGGATGACGGTAAGGATTTCGAGAAGGCATATCAACATGACGGGACAGTATTCTTCGGGCATAAGGACAAGAAGCCGCTGGTGGTGACGCTGAGCGGCACCAAGGCCCGCTACATCCGTCTGCAACTGCCGGGGAGGAGCTACTTTCACCTCGACGAAATCGAGGTCTATTCTCCCGGCTCCGAGAGCAACATTGCCCCGGGCAAGTCCGCCACTCAGAGCAGCGTAAGCCAGTGGTCGGTCGCGCACGCGGTTGCAAAGGAACGCGAGTCGTATCCGACGGCCAAAGTCATCGAGCGAGGCCTGATGCTCGCCGGGAATCTACGGCAAAGCGGCGCCGAAGTCGAAACGCAGGCTGAAATGCTCAGCAGCCTCGAAGAACGCCTTAAGCAACTCACGGCGGATGCGAGCGACGAGGACCAACGCAAGCTCTATTTTCAGGCCCGCTGGACGGTACGGGAAATGGCGTTGGCCAATCCGCTGCTCGATTTCGACCGGATCGTATTCGCCAAGCGGGTGCCGCCAGCTTTCCCTCACATGTCCGATCAATACTACGGGTGGTGGTCTCGGCCCGGCGGCGGTATTTACGTTCTCGAAGGATTCAAAGGCGATTCGCCGAAACTGTGCTGCCTGACCGAGGATTTTCCGCCGGGCAGCTTTGTACGGCCAGACCTTTCTTACGACGGCAAGAAGGTCCTCTTTGCCTACTGCAAGTTCTACCCTGAAATGCACAAGATGGAGAAGGCCGACAAGAGCAAACTGCCCGAGGACGTTTTCTACAAAATCTATGAGATGGACATCGACGGCGGCGCATACCGACGCTTGACCCACGGCAAATACGACGACTTTGACTGCCGCTATCTGCCCGACGGTGATATCGTCTTTCTCTCGACGCGAAAGGGCCAGTCGATTCAGTGCAGCCGGGCCAATACTGCGGCCACTACCGACTCCGACCTGCCGGACAGCTACGTCCGCTGCGGCGGAGACAACTGGCGGCCCGTCCCGGTATTCACTCTGCACCGCATCGACGGCGACGGCGGCAATATCCGCCCGATCTCGGCGTTCGAGAACTTCGAGTGGACGCCCTCGGTCGCCGCCGACGGCAGAATCCTCTATGCGAGGTGGGACTATATCGACCGGTTCAACGGCCCGTTTATGAGCCTCTGGTCGGCCAATACCAACGGCACGAATCCCCAGTTGGTCTATGGGAACTTCACGACCCGTCCGCAATGCGTATTCGAGGCAAGGGCGATACCCAATTCGCAAAAGCTCGTTTTCACCGCCGCTGCCCACCATTCGAATATGGGCGGCTCGCTCGTTCTGCTCGACCGAACGCGCGGAACCGAACACGAGCGCCCGCTGACGAGGCTGACTCCCGAGGTTTGCTTCCCCGAGACCGAAGGCTGGCCCAAGCACTACTACGCCAATCCCTATCCACTCAGCGAAGAGTTTTTTTTGGTCGCCTGGAGCGACAAGCCCCTGCCGCCGCACAGCTTCGTCATTACCGACGACCGCAATCCGGCCAATCCGCTGGGCATATATCTGTACGATGCGTTCGGCAATCTCGAATTGCTGTACCGCGATCCGAATATCTCGAGCATGTATCCGATTGCGGTCCGGCCGCTGACCAAGCCCCCGGCCCATCCTGAAATGGTGGATTGGGACGGGCCGCAGGAGGGGCGTTTCCTCGTTCAGAATGTCTATCAGGGCCTGACAGGCATCGAGACCGGTTCGGTGAAGCGTCTGCGAATAATAGGTGTGCCGCCCAAGACCCAGCCGCACATGAATAATCCCAGCTTGGGAGTTTCAAAGGAGGACCCCGGCAAGTTTGTCTTAGGGACGGTTCCGGTCGAAGAGGACGGCTCGGTTTATTTTCGCGTGCCGTCGGGGATTCCGGTTTTCTTCCAGGCCCTCGATGCAAGAGGTCTGGCGGTTCAGACGATGCGGACGCTCACATACGTCCAGCCGGGCCAGACCCTTGCCTGCATCGGATGCCACGAATCGCGCGAGATCGCTCCGCCGCCAAGCGCCCGCCCGCTCGCTGCACTGCGCGAGCCTTCCAAGATTTCGCCCGGCCCGCCCGGCTCGTGGCCACTGCGTTTCGAGCGACTCGTCCAGCCCGTCCTGGATGAATCCTGCGTTTTCTGCCACAGCCCGGCCGGCGACAACACTAATGCCGTCGCCCTCGACCTGACGGCTGCCAAGGCATACGAGAACCTGCTCTCCTTCGCGGATAAGGACCTCGAGAAGCTCGCATTCGAGAAGGATGCCTCGAACGTAGGCCAGTGCCCCGCCGCCAACAGCAAGCTGCTGGCCGTGCTTGGAAGCCCGGGCGGCCATGAAGGCGTGGAACTGGCGCCGGACAGCTTCAATCGGCTTGTCACCTGGATGGATACTTATGCCCAGAGGCTCGGATCTTTCAGCGACGACCAGGAGGAGCAACTGCGGGTGCTGCGCCAGAAAATGGCGCCCTTGTTGGCCGAGTGAACAGAGGGCGGCGAAACGCCGAGACGACCTACTTGGTCGGCTGCGACCGAACGGCGATTTCGATGAAGACATTCTCCGGCTCATCATCGCACTGGACGGTATAAGCCGCGGGCCCGGTCAGATCAATTTCTTTTCGGTGCAGCTTGCCGCCCATACGATAGCCGTGCACGATCCGCACTGCCTTGCCCATTGGCTTATCCGCGAGCAGATGCAGGCAGGCGCGCATCGTGTTCAGGCCGGGATCTCCCGTGTACCTCACATACACTTCTTCTGCCGGTTCGTTCAGCACAACATCCGTATCCCAGTTGTAGCGCCAGTGATTCACCCACGTCGGGACCGTCGCTCGATAGATTTCCTGGAACTGCTCCGGCCGGCCTACGGCATAGGCGATGCGATTGTCGGTGTTTTTCGCGTAATCCCCTTGATGCGTACGGAACGTCGCACCGGCGCTGAACCACGCAATCTTCATCCCATCAAGAGCAACCAGTCGCAGCACTGCATCGCCACGAATACGGCTGGTCGCGCGCTTCGGGTCGTAATCTTGAGGCATGGCGACGAGGTATTTGGCCAGGTCATTCGGGTCGGCGCAGTTCGGATGAATGAACATCGGCACTGTCGGCAGCCCGTAGCGGTCTGCCGCTTCATACTTGAGATGGTTGGCGCCTTTCTTGAGCAGAGGCAGGCTGATTGGGGCAACCTGGACCCACGTATCAATCGCCAGAGACTCTATAGCCGGCTCGCCTCCAGCGCCTGAAGTGCTCAGCTTCAATAGATAGCCGTAAGTTCCCTTAACCGTGCCGGTCAAATCCACCGTTTGCTTCT
The DNA here is from genome assembly GCA_016933985.1 of Sedimentisphaerales bacterium. Classification (GTDB taxonomy): domain Bacteria; phylum Planctomycetota; class Phycisphaerae; order Sedimentisphaerales; family Anaerobacaceae; genus JAFGCD01. The sequence continues at coordinate 4,003 of JAFGTU010000390.1, forward strand.
TACCTGGCTCGACCTTGCGTGCTTGGAGCCAGGTCAGCCCGTGGTTCAGGGATACCGCCAAGTCAACGGGCAGAAAGGGTTCTATTGTGACGACAGACGCCTCGGCGTCGTCGTTGGGGTCATCCAGATCATTGATTTTCGCAACGATGATGTAAGGCGTGAAAATCTCGAAAACTGCTTCGGCAGGGCCTTTTTCGACTACGTGCAGACCGCGCCTGCCGGCTGCGAGATTCTTCACTGCATACACACCGTCTTCGAAATCCGTCGATGAATCAGACAAATCGGGCTCATAGTGGAAAAGTCCGTTGCCGTGATTCCAGCGCGTAAAATCCCGATGATTGGGCTTGGCCCCGACAGGTTCGGTCTCGATTAGGTTTCTGATCCATTCGGTCTTGTTGTACCGCGGCAGATGATGCCATCTGCCTCCCTGTGGCTCCGGCCAGCGGGTGAACGTCTCGCCCTGTCGCAAATAGAAATCCATCGTCCCGCCTGCCTCGAACCAGCGGTAGTAATAATCGATATTACTGCCGCGATAAATCTCGAAGACCTTGTTCTTGTCATTGTCACTTGGAAAGAAAGGCCCGATCTTGCACGGCGGATTGGTCCACAATTCTCTGTTTCGCTGGGCCTCGCGCAAGCTCACAACCATTCCATTCGCATCGGCCAGGGCGCCGCGAACATCCAGGTCGAAGTAATGCCAGCC
>JAFGTU010000391.1 GCA_016933985.1 Sedimentisphaerales bacterium
AAGCTGGGCGGCTGGATGAAGACGATGATGCCCCTGCGCGGAACGCAGGTTGTTGTCTATCACAAGGACTGGAGCTATATGCTTGATTTGTTTGGTCTCGAAGAAGCGGGGGACGCCGAGCCGAAGCCCGGGATACCCCCGTCGCCCAAGCACGTGACCAAGCTTATAGAGATGATGCGAGAAAAGCAGATTCGTATCTTCCTTGCGGCAAATTACTTCGACCAGCAGCAAGTTAAGATGATCGCCGAGAGGACTGGAGCTGAGGCGATGATAGTCCCGCTCTTTGTCGGCGGGGCCGAGGGCCTCGACGACTATTTCAAGCTCGTTGATTACTGGGTGAATAAACTGGCCGCGGTCGCTGAGAAATAGAAATCCGGCCGCAAGGCAGCCGGTGGATATACCAGTATTTTTAGGAGTTCTTCTGATGTCGGAAGCTGTACGACTGTTTTTACTTCAGATCTCGCTAATAGCGGTGGTGCTCGTTCTACACACATATATCGGGCTTCACATAATCAGGCGCACCCTGATATTTTCCGACCTTGTCCTGGACCAGTTGGCGGCTTTCGGGGCACTGGTCGGCGTTATGGTAGGCATAAATTACGCGTCGCCGGTATCGTATGTATTTGCGTTCATTGCGGTGATTGTCGGAGCTTTTCTGCTTGCTGTGCTGAATCCCAGGAGTCGTGCCATCCCCCGTGAGGCGGTCATAGGGATTCTATATGCTATGGCGTTGGTCGTATCGCTGCTGCTGACGGACAAAATCAAGAACGGCCAGGCTCTTGTGGAAAAGACGCTTTCGGGCTATCTGCTTTGGGTGAACGGGTCGCTTGTCGCTGTGACGGCGGGTGTTTACATCATTCTGATTGTCTTTCACTATTGCCTGAGGCACAGATTCATTACCCTGGCGGAGAGCCCTGGGGCGCTTAAGAATGAAAAGCTTTGGGACTTCCTGCTCTTTACCACGCAGGGTATCGTTACGGTGCTAATTGTCCCGATAGCCGGCGTATTGCTGGCCTATGCGTTTTTGATGATTCCGGCCGCTATCGCTACTCTGTTCACGAAGAAATGGATACCGGCCGTCGCACTTGGCTGGACGGTTGGATTCGGGGCCTGTCTGCTCGGCTTGTTCTCCTCGTATCACTTCAGCCTGCCCTACGGACCGACTCTCGTGCTGTGCATGGGAGCCGCCTTCGTAGGGGCGATGCCTCTGCAATATGTCATATTCCGCCGGGGTCGTACTAAAAAGAAAGGACTTGAACCATGCCACAGTTGATCCAAATCCTTGGGCTGCCGTTCCTGGCCTGTATCGTTATGGGAGCCATGCTGAGCTACATGGGAATGCACGTACTCAAGAGGGAGGTCATCTTCATTGACATCGCTGTGGCCCAGATTGCGGCTGTCGGCTCGATTGCGGCTCATCTTGCCTTCGACGTCGAAGAGGATACGCTTGTTGCGTACGCATTCTCGCTGGCCTGCGTGATCCCTATGGCAGCGTTCTACGCCGTCGTGCGTGCGAAGATTGTCCAAATCTCCATCGAAGCCGTCATCGGGATTTCCTATGCGATTACCGCTGCGGCTGCGCTATTCCTGATCGGCATCGCTCCCGGCCACGCGCACGCCCAGGAAATGCTCGCCGGCAACCTTTTGTGGGTAACCTGGCGGCATATCATTCTGAGTATTGCAGTATTCTGTGCGGTCGGTCTGTGCTTTTATGTCTTCAGAAAGCCGCTCTCGGCCATATCTGAGCAGTACCAGCAAGCAGATCAGTCCCCTAAAACGCCAAAGATCATGCTCTGGGATTTCCTGTTCTACTCTTTGCTCGGTGTAGTAATCACGCTGGCGGTTCGCGTAACAGGCGTGGTCGTAGTCTTTGTGCTGCTGATAATCCCGGCGACGACCTCCGCCATATTCTCCGCGCGGCTTGGCCGGCGAATGTTCATAGCACTGGCGACTGTGACGGTGGCAACCACACTTGGCCTGCTGTTCTCGTACTACTGCGACTTCTCCGTCGGCCCCGCCGTTGCCATGTTGCTGGGGATGTTGCTTGGCCTTGTCGCAATCCTCGGCAAATTTGCGAAACTGTCACGAACTACGTAACTCAAACTGACCGATTCGCCTTGTCATACCTGCGAAAGCAGGTATCCGGCAGTGTGAGTAAACAATGCAGCTGATGTCCAAGTTCTGAGGCTTCGTCGTTCAGCCTATTCAGTTATTGAGGCCAAAGACCAGAAGGAAACGGTCGCGAGCCAGTCGCTGCCCGCGAAACCAAAGGCGGAAACCTGCCTCCGCCATTTCTTCCTCCACCGTCTTCGGCTCTATCTGCCTGCGATGACTTGCCTCCCGCCTTGTCAGCGGCTTACCGGCCCTGCGATCCAAAACGTAAATGCGTCCCGTGGGCATCAGTTTTTCGCGAAGCCTGGCAAGAAGTGTCTTGCCGTGAAAAAGCAGGTGGTAGCTGTCCAGGAAGAAAACCACATCGATAGGCTCATTTGGCAGATTCGGATCGCCGTCTTTCGTGAGGACCGAAGGCAGAGAAAGGCCGGCAGGAACGGGCGGTCGTTCATCTTTCTGCGTCGCCCATTCCTCCAGGACAATATCCAGCCCTTCGCCGCTCGAGTGCTCAAGGATCGGAACCATTAGCTCTCGGGCTTGTCCCAATGCGATGAAGACCGGGTTTTGGTAACGACCGCCCGAAGGAAGAAACAAGTCCCGCCAGTTCTCAACTGAAATAGGTTGAAATGGATCCGGATCGCCTCCGGGATTCTCAAGTTTCTCAGGATGCCGAAAGACAAGAACAAACGGGTCCTTCTCATGCCATAGCTGGTCAGGGCAGGCGAAAAAATTAAAGCCTTCCTCCCTTGCCTCTCTAACCACCGTTGTCTCGGCGATCCAATAGTGCTTTTCTTGGCGCACATGCCTTGGGACCCAGTCGCGCAACGTGCCGCGCCACTGGTCAACGATCACGAGATAGCCTCCCGGCTTCAAAGACCGCCATATCCCGCGCAGCATTTCCCTGGGCTTGGCAAAATGATGATAGACACGGTTCATGTAGGCTAAGTCAATTGAATCCGCCGGCAAGCATGGGTCGTCGCTGCGTCCCGACACCGCGAAAACCTGCGCAAGCTCCTTCTTCTCAGCCGAAGCCTTCAACGATCTGACCGTATCCTCGCCGATTTCCTCAGGATAGACCTTTCCGCCCTCGCCGACAATCTCGGCAAATACCCACGTGTCCCGCCCGTTTCCTGCCCCAATATCCGCGATGGCCGAGCTTTTGCCCAAGCCAAGATAGGAGACTATTGCACGAAGGGACTCAGCGCGGTTTTTCGGCCTAACAGCCGGAGAGTCGCCTGTTCCTTGCGTGGTAGAGTTGATGCAATTCTCGGTGGATTCCTGACGGCCAGCCTGTTCACTTTCGGCCTTGGTTCGAGCGGAAGCTAAACCGCCTAAGTGCGGAAGTGCATACCACACACAAAGCGCCAAAAACACGATACTCAAGTAACGGCACACGGCTTTCCCAGACTTCACGGTATATCTCCTTGCGTAGTAAACGCCTCACAAAGGCTCGTACGATTTCCTGCCATAGACCTTCTCGTAGTCCCTGCAGCAGGGGCATATACGAGACTCGAGTCTTGCTATTGTGTAAAGTATTTCTCCTTGGCCTCCACCATGCAGGAAAATCCCCGATCCGATTTCAGCCCCGGCTCCGCCTGGTTGTCATATACAATCGTTATTCTCATGCCGTCTCCAATCTTTCTGCTGCGTAACGGTTCGGTGCTGCCGATGCCCCCGGACGGGCACAACACGTTCACTACTTATATCGTTTCAAAGCTGCCGATTCAACCGATTTCGAGCCGATGGGGATCCGGTAGCGATTATTTGACGCCGTGCGCGCGGCATCCTGGTATAATAGCCCGGCAATTTGGTCTCGTTAAGGAATCGACGATTATGGACACACGCAATCAAATCACACGTCGTAAGTTTCTCCAGGGTGTGGTAGCAGGGACGAGCGCAGCCGTTCTACTGCCTTCTCTGGCGTCGGAAGTCAAAGATGCGACCGGGGCCCTGCCCACGCGCGTCCTCGGGCGGACCAACCAGAAGGTCCCTATCCTCGGCCTCGGCACGGCGCCGGTCGGAGAAGGACCCGTTAGCATCGAGGACGGCGTCAAAATCTTCGGCGAGGCAATCGACCGGGGCTTGACGTACGTCGACACCGCAAGAATCTACGGCGAGGCGGAGGAGATACTCGGCCATCTTATCCCCAAACGCCGAGACAAGCTGTTCATCGTGACAAAGGTCTCCACCGACAACGCCAAAGCCGCCGAGCAATCCCTGAACAAATCGCTGGCCACGCTGAAGACCGACCATCTCGACCTTGTGCATATTCACAGTATCGGCAGCAAGAACCTCGACCGCGTTCTGGCCAAAGACGGCGTGCTCGAATACCTGCTCAAACAGAAAGAGACGGGCAAAATACGTTTCGTCGGAATCTCGGGCCATAACCGGCCCGGCAACTTCGTGCGAATGATTCAGACCGACCAGATCGACGTGCTTATGTGCGTGATGAACTACACCGACAGGAATATCTACGACTTCGAGAGCAAGGTCCTGCCCGAAGCGATAAAACGCAACGTCGGCTGCATCGCGATGAAGGTATATGTCGGCATCAAGGGCGGCTTTCCCAACCACGGAAAGGGCTACGTCGGCTGCGTCACCGAGCCGGCCAACATGCCGCACGCCCTCGCCTACGCGCTCGACTTGAAAGGCGTCCACGCAGCCGTCATCGGCCCATATACCGTCGAGCAGGCCGTTCAGAACGTCGAGTTCGCCCGTAACTACAAGCCGCTCACGCAAGAGCAGCGAGACCGGCTCTTGGCGCTGGGCAAGGAAATAGCTCCCCAAATAGGCCCCCGCTACGGCCCGGTTTAGGGATGCAGCGTCAGGCGTCGCGGCTCACATCTTGGCAATGTCGATTTGCACCACCAGGTTCGATCCCGCTTCCACATTTGTCTTCTCTGCAAGCTCGACGTGCAGCACGCCTTCTCGCAAATCATACCGCGCTGCCGCCTCTCGAGCACCGACCAAGACCTTGATTCCGTCGGGTCTGAATCCCTCCTCAAGCTCGAACCGCAGCTCCTTCAACGTTAGAGTCCCGTATTTGACTTCAATCCTCTCGACCTGCCTGCTCGCCTCTCGCTTCTGGGAGAAGGTCCCCCACCCTTCCGCCGTCGTAAATGCGGCCCGGAAGTCCTCCAGGCCGAGGCGCGGCGCGAATCCGAGAATTCCTTTCGGCCCGTCGTACTGATAGCCGCATGCCGCCAGGAACACGCCGTAACTGGCCATCGAACGCGCGTAATGGTCGCCGCACTCCACTTCGTTGAAGGGATTGCGTTTAGCCGCGTGGTAGCGGTCGTGCACCATCCGCGTTACTGCCAGCCCCTGCTCGACCAGCCCTTCCCGGAGCATGTGGCCGGCCGCTTGGTATTCGAAGCCGTTCATGCACTCATTGAAGTAGCCCGCCGCCCAGTCCGCCCCCTTGCCTTTCGCCTTGTCGTAGTCCCAGTCCGACCGCGGGAATGTGCACATCAGCAGGCCGCCCTCGCCCGGCATCGCATACCATC
>JAFGTU010000051.1 GCA_016933985.1 Sedimentisphaerales bacterium
AAAGGCCGCGTGCACGCAACAATAATCGAATTCAATGCCTTGCCCGATGCGATTCGGCCCGCCGCCCAAAACCATCACCTTACGGTTTGGCGATACCTCCGTCGCATCAGGCGCATTGTACGTCGAGTAGTAATACGCCGCATCCTCAACCCCGCTGACCGGCACCGGATGCCACCCCTCCGCAACCCCCAGCTTCTTCCGCCGCGACCGGATTTCAGTCTCGCCCACGCCAAGAAGCTTGGCCAAATATCGGTCCGCAAATCCGTCCTTCTTCGCCTGGGTAAGCAGCTTGTCCGGCAGAGGCTTGCCTTTGCACTTCAGAATCTTCTCTTCCAGCTCCACCAATTCCTTCATCTGCTCGATAAACCACGCCTTGATATGCGTCAGATCAAACAAGGATTCCACGCTCGCGCCCTTCCGCAGCGCCTCGTACATTATGAATTGCCTCTCGCTGGACGGCTCCACAAGCATCCGCATCAGCTCCGCGAGCGACTTCTTATTATAGTTCCTGGCGAATCCAAGCCCGTACCGCCCGTCCTCACGTGACCGAATCGACTTCTGGAATGCCTCCTTGTAGGTCTTGCCGATACTCATCACCTCGCCGACGGCCTTCATCTGCGTTCCGAGCTTGTCCTCAAGCCCCTCGAACTTCTCAAAAGCCCACCGAGAGAACTTGACGACCACGTAATCGCCCGACGGCGTGTATTTCTCCAGCGTCCCGTCGCGCCAATAAGGAATCTCATCCATCGTAAGCCCCCCGGCCAGAAGCGACGAAACAAGCGCAATCGGAAAGCCCGTCGCCTTCGACGCCAGTGCCGAAGAGCGGGATGTCCTCGGATTGATCTCGATTACCACTACGCGACCCGTCTTCGGATCGTGCGCGAACTGTATGTTGGTCCCGCCGATGACCTGAATGGCTTCAACAATATCGTAAGAGTATTTCTGCAATACCTTCTGAAGCTCTTCGCTGATTGTCAGCATCGGCGCCGTGCAGTAGCTGTCGCCCGTGTGCACTCCCATCGCATCGACGTTCTCGATGAAGCAGACTGTAATCATCTGATTCTTGCTGTCGCGTACGACCTCCAGCTCCAGCTCCTCCCACCCAAGCACCGATTCCTCGACAAGAATCTGATGCACAAGGCTCGCCATCAGTCCGCGCTCGACCAGAGCACGGAACTCCTGCATATTGTACGCAAAGCCACCCCCCGTTCCCCCCATAGTATATGCCGGCCTGATAACACACGGCAGGCCGACCTCCTTGATGGCCTCCTCAGCCTCCTCCACATTGTGCGCGATACGACTTCGCGGCATATCTATGCCGAGATTGTTCATCGTATCCTTGAACGCCTGTCGGTCTTCGCCCCGCTTAATTGCATCGACCTGCACACCGATCACCCGTACCCCATACTTCTCAAGCACGCCCGCTTTTGCCAATTCCGAGCTCAGATTCAGACCCGACTGCCCCCCAAGGTTCGGAAGCAACGCATCCGGCCTCTCCCTTGCAATGATCTTCGTCATCGTCTCAAGGTTCAGCGGCTCGATGTAAGTAATATCAGCCATCCCGGGATCGGTCATAATCGTCGCAGGATTCGAATTCACCAGAACTATCTTGTACCCCAGGCTCCTAAGGGCCTTGCAAGCCTGCGTTCCCGAATAGTCAAACTCGCACGCCTGCCCTATGATAATGGGGCCTGAACCAATAATCATTACCTTGTTGATGTCTTTCCGCCTCGGCATGTAGTCCTCCTGAGATGTTCTGTATAAACCGTCCTTAGCTACAGGGAAAGCTCAGAGGAGGTTATTAGCCTTTCTGAGCGGCAAAGAACCCTGTTGAGAGTTCCAAACTCTCGCCTTCCCACTGACGAAAAGGAAAAGCTGGCGGCAACAATAGGCAATGTCGGACAGTGTTGCAAGCACTTTTTTTCGAGACGTTCGTCTCTAATCAGTCCTTGCCCGCTAAGCTTCCCATTATTCGCCGGCCTCAAAAGCCCCTCACAAAGTCCCCTAACGCTGCATAATATCACTCCAGGGCAGGCCGCACAATTTTCCCTCTCGCCTGGGCCGCCGTATCATCATAAGCCCCGAAAAAGTCCGAATTGCAGTCAAGCCACAACGTTAGCCGGTGATAGTCCTCTCTCGGCAGCTCCACGCCATGATGGCCCTTCTCCAATATGTCGAAAAGCCTCGAACCACGCGCCCCGAACTTGCCCGGAACCGTTCGCGGCTCGCTCCATGGATCATACGTATTGCTCGTCGCGCCGTAAAAGAACGCATAATCCCGAAGATTCATGTACGAAGCGTACCTGTAATTCGCATCCTTCTCCCAGTCGCCCTTTCGCAAATCCGTCCCCTGGGGATCCTTCTCGTGGCAGGCCACGCAATTACGCTCCAGAACAGGCTGGACCAGCCTCGCAAAGCTGAACGGATTCGACCCCTCGACGTCCGGCTGAATCTTCGATGGCGCCCGCCCAAAGGCCGCGGCAAATCCGACCCGAACGCCCGGAGCCGACGCACGCGGCTCATGGCAGCCCCGACAAAGAAGACGCTCGCCCGGATGAACGTAGGTATCGGACCGCATAGACTGAACCGCCAGCCCCCGCTCATCCAGCGCCTGGAAATACACCAATCTGCCCGCCGGAAGCTCAAAATACGCACTCCCGTCCGACTCAACCGGCACAGTCCCCAAAACCGCCCGGGCACCCTTCTCGTTGCCGTACCCGATCCGTGGCTCGTTAATCAGCGGAGTAGTCTTAGGCACCACCTGAATTATCCGCAGGGCCTTGATGGCCGTACCCTTCGGAAAAGGCTTCAGGCTGTTATAGACGTTGATAACCCCCACCGTCGCCGCCTCGGTCCCCTTTGGCCCTTCGGCACCGCCCTTCGCCTCGGCAAACACCGGCTCAACTTTTCGCTCCCGAAGAGGAATCGGGCTTAAGCACGAAATCGCAGGATCGCGATAAATCAGCTCCTTATTGCCGAAGGCATCCACAAGATATATCCCGTAATTATTGCCCGTCCCGCGCCGCCCGCTGCCCTCGCAGTCATAAACGCAAAGATAGAAGTATTCGCTCAGCGGCCACGCCGTCGCATACACTTGCCCCTCATTGTACCCGACCTCCGCCTCCGGAAAAGGTGTCTCCGGCGTCAAACGCCGAACAGGCCCCATCGCGTCGTCGTCCTCGATCTGAGGATCAATCAGTACCAGCGACCCGTATGCCTGGCTGTGATGCGCCGCCGCAGTCGCAACATATTTGTGCGAGCCTGGTATGGCTTTAACATCCATCTCCATCGTAGGCCGGGCCTGCTTCGATTTGCCGAAATTGCCCTGTATCGACCTGGCGTCCCGACCCTCAGGCGTCGTTAGCCACGGGTGATGAGCCTGGATATTCCCCCGATCCACGTAGTCCCACCGCGTATAAACAATCATCCCGTCATGGTTCACGCTCGGTTGCCACTCGTTGGCCTCGTGATGACTGAGCCGGATAATATCACTCCCATCGGGATTCATTGAATGCAGCGTATAAAGCGGCACCGGCCGAGGATGACACCGCCCATACCCGCCCCGCCGCTCCGAGATAAAGGCTATTCGCCCATTGGGCAGCCGGCACGGGTCAAAATCGTTCACCGCCCCGTCGGTCAATTGCACCAGACCCGACCCGTCAACGTTCGTCTTGAAGATATGGTATGTGCTCCTCTGCGTCCAGACAAACGGCGTCGCCTCGCCCTCGGTATAGGCAAAGAGTATCTCTCGCCCGTCGTACGACAACTCCGGGGACAAGAATCCGCCCGGCGCGAGCTTCTTGCCTTTGAACCGCCCATTCTCGCACACAGAATCGGCCAGCACGTCTCGAACTCTCGCCCCCGCCCCGAACGCATCCTCCAACACATACACCCCGCCAGCCGCAATCGCATTGAAGCCGAAATACTGATCGCACATGTGGTTGCCCCGCGTCATCTCCGCGGACAGGAAATCACGCTTGATGAACAGAATCTTGTCGAAATCCAGCAGCGGATTCGAAAACGCTATTCGTCGCCTCAACAGCATCGCCGCCTTAAACAGCCCATACCGCCCCTCGCCGTCGTCAAGTGAAACCGTCGCGATGTCTCTTTCCAGCCTGCCAAGCTGCGTTTCCTCCTCCGACAAATTCGGCGCCCCCGCCATCGACTTTATATGCCTCAGCAGCGCCTTCGTCCGGCGCAGCACAACGTCAACAGGATCACGGTCGCCAGCAAGAATGAGTGATTGGCCCTCAAAGACCTCCCTGGCAACAAGCTCCCAGCGGCTGCGAACCGCCTTAACACTTTGAAATCGCTCGATGAACCCCTTGAGCGTCGCGAACTCCCGCTCCGCCTCTTGAGCCGCCGTACTCCGCGCCGCCGCGGCGCACTGGCCGCATATCATAACCACCGCAATAAATACTACCCGCCCTTACCGGAGCATTTGCCCAACCTTTATCCATCAAAAGAAAGGCCTACCCAAACGCCTTCCATTACCCCCATATTACCACATCCCCCCGCCGATTGCACCAACCCTCATCCCACCCGCGCCGTTACTTACCGAACGGACGATTTTTTCGGCGATTTGTGAATTTCTCGCTTGCATTTCTGCCCGAGTCTGCTATACATTAGCAGTGAATGACGAATCATGAGGCAATGGAAACGAATGCCGTGACGAACTGGCTAACCCGAAAAGAAGCGGCGCAATACCTCAAGATGGGCAAATCAAGCGCCTATAACCTGGTGCGCCAAGCTGTCACGATATCCGAACGGTCCAGGGACTTCTGGGGCACAAGGACGTTAAAACACCGATGATTTACACACATGTCCTCAACCGGGGAGGCAAGGGCGTCAAGAGTCCCGTGGACGACCTGTAGAGGAGAATCGCAGGTGTGTTATACAGAAACCATATAACCATTGTTAGGCCAAATGATACAATAAGGAGGCAGTCGCGATGGATACCGAAGATCAGAACAGAAATGACACCCTGGACACAACGAGGCATTCTCGGCTAGGAATCGCATCCTGTATTCTGCTATTGGCAGCACTCGTTATCTGGGTAGGAACGACAGTGCTGATTGCCGCAAATCCAGGCATTTGTGGAACTGAGGGCAACAGACCCACTACACTCGGCATCTTGCTTGCATACTTGCGCTGCGATTCGATGCTTCTCTGCGTGATTGGACTTTATGTGGCTGGCCGTGGGATTTGCCAGAAAGCACACAAAAGGATACTGGCAACCATAGGTCTTGTCCTCAATGTTCTTCTCGTAGTAGCGGTGATCATCGTTTCAGGACCACTAACCTCAAGACACATCTTTGGCGTAGGGTTGGGCCTGCTCCTAACGATCTTCGGGGCAGCGAATGTCTTGAAACATGAAGGAAATCGATCCGCTAACGTTGTGGTCGGTTTGCTTCTGCTGCTCTGCGGTGTCTGGTTGATCATCAACAACTACCCGTAGAGCCGAGGTGTTCTGCACTGAGGACACTACGTTAACCGAGAATGATCAAATTGGCCTAACAAATCACTGCACCTGACCAAAACCGCAAGCGGTTTTGGCAGGTGAGCTCAAACGTTAGCCGGCAAAGACCCGGCAGAAAGGAGCATTGCCATGAACAAAAGAGAATCCGGTCTGTTCGCGGTATTATTAGTTCTGTGTCTGTCTTTAATAGTTGGTTGCGATAAGAGAGAGGCAGAAACAACGCCATCGCAAGGCATGAACAACCCTGTTTCCAAAGCCAAGCCCTCCGAACCAAAGGATGACTACCAGCCGGTTGACCCCGGCGAACTTTCCTTCGAACTCAAGGGGTTCTACAGTAGGAGTGTTGTTGGCGAGGGCGGCATTCCTAAGACCGTCGGAGGCGAGGTAGAGGAGCTAATTTGCGAAGGAAAGAAGATCGAACTGGTGAGCAACAAGTTCGACGGAGAATTCCTGGAAACGAAGCAATACGGCAAGATCAAGATTCAGTTCAGCAGTTCACTTACGTCCAGTGGCTTCTCTCTCTGGCTCACCCCAAAGCAGAAGGAAGCGCTCATCAAGGCGTTCAAGTCCGCCTCCAAGAGCAAGACGGCCGACTCAGCGAAGGCCACCGAACCAGACACTACAAAGCGGACGTCTGAACCTTTCGAAGATCAATATGTTCTGGTCCCAGTGAAGTGCGTTGTTTATCACTCCGGATATAAAGGCGTCATTGTGTCTCCCGGAGTCTCGAAACCAACGGAAGGGACGGTAGTCTCGTTGGATTGCAACGGGAAAAAAATCGAGATCTCAAGCAAAGCAATTGTCGATGGGTATATTGAAACAAAGGAATTCGGAAAGATCGGCGTTCGCTTCGGCAGCATGGTTGCAACAGTCGGCGCGGGTGATTTTACTTCGGTACGAAAAGGAAGCTCAGTACCTGAGCGGGCCATAGAAATATACGTCCAAAAATCTAAACAGAAGGACTTCATAGCTCTAATCTCAAAATGAACACGGAATACAGTCCATGATTGGATGATTGAAGCAGTTCCGTGTTTTTTTGCCTGCCTCGACTGTTCGGCTAACAAGGCGCTGCACTGGACGGGGGTTCCGCTGGCGCTTCACCCCCACCAGTGAGCTTGGTCGTTCCCTCCTCTCCTTCCTTCCGGTGATACCTGTGTAAAAAGTCCTGCACGAACCGGCAGGCGGCTTGCCTGTCGGGCAGAAGAACACCGGCCCGCCTGCCGTGCCTGCCTGTGCGCGGCCGCCCGGAGAGACAGGACGCAACACGGCGCAGGCAGGTCAGAACGGGGCCAGGACGCTTTGCTCCGGCGCACTGCTTATGAACCCTCTCGGGAGAATCATAACCGGATCGACTGCCTTCCATAGGTCCTATACTACCAAAACCGATGCCTGATTGCACTACGTCAGACGCAAATAATGCAGTATATTTTCATCTGTAGATTTGCATTGTGCCGGCGAACAAGTATAATGTTCTGTCGGAATAGTTTTGAGTTGTAAGTGTTGAGTTTTGAGTTGGAACTACGAATTCACACCTGGGAACTCAAAACCAATAATGACAGGATGAAGCTATGCTAAAATACACGTTTATACTTGCAGCACTGCTTATAATTGGCCTTCCGCCCGCGTTTTCATTTCCCTCGCCGGATGTCTGGAGACTTGACAACGACGAGAAATGGACGCTCATATCGCCCGACGATAAGTTCCTCGTTGCCGTCGCCGAGGTCAAGAAGCTCGTAAACACAGGCCAAACCGAACCAGCCCGACTGGCCTATGAACAACTGAAAAAAGACTTCCCGGAGCTGGCCGACCCCGACCTCGACGCCTTCATTGAAGCCGATTTGCTATTCTCCCAGGGAAAATTCACAAAGGCTTACAGGGCTTACGAAAAAATCATCAAGGAACGCCCGCAGAGCAGACTTCGCCCGGCAATCCTCGATCGACAGTATGCAATCGGAACCGCTTACCTCGGCGGGCTGAAAAAATCCGTCCTGCGAGTCATTAAGCTCAAAGGCGACCCAGAGGGCGTCAGAATCATGGAGACTATCACCGACCGCGCTGGAATACAGTCCGCACTGGGCCTGCGAGCCTCGCTTGCAGTCGTCGAGAACTACCACAAGAGAGAATTGTTCAACGATGAGTATGACAAATGGCATGATGATATCTCCCCGCAATACAAAACCGGACAAATCGCAAAAGACGCGCTGCTCGGAATGGCCGCTTCAAAACACGCCATATATAACAGGCAGCCTGAAGAGAAAAGGGCATTCTACGACGCCGCCAATCTACTCACCGCAAGGACGAACTACGAAAACTTCGTGGATAATTACCCTAAAGACGCCGAAAGGCTCGGAACAAGCGAAATAATTGAGCAGATAGACGAGCAACTCGCCGAAAAGCACCTCGTCATCGCTAAATACTATCACAGAACCGGACACATCCAGGCGGCAAACCTCTACTACGATATGGTCCTCCGAGACTACCCACAAACGGATGCCGCCCAGGCAGCAAGACAAAGCCGCAACTACTGAAAGATGAGAGACAGATAAATGAGAACTGACTGTAACGACTATACAAGAAGCGATCAAAACCCTTCTCGCTGCCTCGCACTGTTTCTCTGCACAGCATTCGCGCTCGCATTGAACGGTTGTGCGGGAATGTTCGGCTATTCGGATGAATCCCTCTTCCCGCAGAACGTCAGCACCGTCCGCCTCGAAATGTTTGACAATCAGACCTTCCGACGCGGCACGGAATATGAACTCTCCGACGCTTTGGCAAAAAGAATCGAAGCCGATACGCCCTACAAGATAGTCACCAGCGCAGACCGCGCAGATACCGTAATCAGCGGACGAATAACCAATATCAGCGAATCGGCGCTCAGCATCGACCGTGAGCTCGGAACCGTCCTCGAAAGGGAGCTGCAAATCGTCGCGATGGTAAACTGGAAAAACCTCAGAACCGGCGAACTGATCATAGAAAATCAAAGCGTTACGGCCTTGGCAAGCTACGCTGCCCTGCAAAACCAGGACTTCCAGTACGCATCGACCCTCGCCGCAAACAAACTCGCCGAAAAGATCGTAGAATTGATGGAAAAACAATGGTAGATGCCGTGCCGGTCAGAGCCGGCCGGATAGTGCTAAGTGGCGACTCGTGATTCGTAGCAAATTCGCACAGTAGCAGCAGACCACGTGAGACAATATGACCGAAAATCAAGATAAAAAACCCAGCCCGAGACGCCGCACAACGCGGAACAAGCCGGCCAAAAAGTCCCCTCTTCCGACCTATAAGAGAGGACCGTCTGTTTGGCTTATCATTCTGCTCGTCGTAATCACCGGCATGATGATATTCAACCAGTCAAGAGGAGTTGAGAGCATCAGGTGGGACCAATTCGTCCAGCTCGTCGAGAACAAGCACATCGAGAGCCTTACAATAAAAGACACCGAAATTACCGGCGAGTACAACCAGGCATATCTCCAGAACAGCAAAGACACCTCCAAAAAATTCGCCGTGGACTACAAGGAGGCAGTGCAGGCCGACAGGCTCAACGAGCTGCTCAAACAAATGGAGCCGGACGGCGTCAAGATAAATATTGAACCGCCCAGACTGTGGCTTTATATGCTCATGCAGTGGCTCCTGCCCCTAATAGTGCTCGTTGCCGTATTCTACTTCCTCTTCGCACGAAATCTTCGCGGCGGCGCAGGCGGAATGCTCATGTCCTTCGGTAGAAGCAAGCATCGACTCCATAGCAAGGACCATGCCAAAGTCACTTTTCGCGACGTCGCAGGGATCGACGAGGCGAAGGAAGAGCTCTCCGAAATCATCGAGTTCCTAAAGAACCCCAAAAAGTTCCAACGGCTCGGAGGCCGCATACCGCGCGGAGTCCTGCTCGTAGGACCGCCCGGTTGCGGCAAAACGCTCCTTGCAAAAGCTATTGCAGGTGAGGCCGACGTCCCCTTTTTCAGCATATCCGGCAGTGACTTCGTCGAGATGTTCGTCGGGGTCGGAGCCTCAAGAGTCCGAGACCTCTTCAAACAGGCAAAAGACAACTCCCCCTGCATTATCTTCCTTGATGAAGTGGACGCAATAGGACGAAAACGCGGTCCGGGCTTCGTGGGCGGAGGACACGATGAACGAGAGCAGACCCTCAACGCAATACTCGTAGAGATGGACGGATTCGAGACCAATGACCAGGTGATAGTCATAGCCGCGACCAACCGCGCCGACATACTCGACCACGCGCTGACCCGACCCGGAAGATTCGATAGGCAGGTCTTTGTGCCGCTGCCTGATCTCAAGGGAAGGGCCGAAATTCTCACCGTCCACGCTAAGAAAGTCAAACTCGGTTCCGACGCCAACCTCGAAAGACTCGCACGCGGAACGCCAATGTTCAGCGGAGCCGATCTGGCGGCAATTATAAATGAAGCCGCACTCGCCGCAACAATGGCCGACAAAGAGAATATCGAAATGGCAGACCTCGAAGAGGCAAGAGATAAGGTCCGTTGGGGAAGGGCAAAGACCAGCCGAGTCGTCGATAAAAACGAAAAGGAGATCACCGCCTACCACGAAGCCGGACACACGCTCGTGCAATCGCTCCTCGAAGACGCAGACCCCCTCCACAAGGTCAGCATAATACCAAGAGGACCGATGGGAGGAGCGACCTTCGCCCTGCCCGAAAAGGACAGAAATATATTCACTAAGAAATACTGCATGGCACTCCTGAAGGTCTGCTTCGGAGGCAGAATCGCCGAGGAGCTCTTCTGCGACGATATCTCCAGCGGCGCACAATCGGATATACAGCAGGCCACCAGAATCGCAAAGCAGATGGTCCTTACATGGGGAATGAGCCCCGAGCTTGGACTGGTCAGCTATGGGCCGGAGGCCGGCCTCAGCGATTCCTTCTATGTTATCCCTGGAGAGAAGGAGTATTCCGAGCAAACCGCCGAGACAATCGATCACGAGGTCAGAAAATTCATCGACCAGGCATACGCCGAAACCAAAGAACTGATACAGAAAAACAAGGACAACCTCGAAAAGATCGCAAAGGCACTCTTGAAATACGAAACGCTCGACGCCGACGACGTCCAGATGCTCCTTGACGGCGGACACCTCGATAAACCCACAGTCACCGACCTCCTCGCCGCAGAGCAGGCTAAGACCGCAAGCTCCCGGAAGGAGCACGAAAAGAAAGATTCACAAAACGAAGAGCCAGCCGCTTAACGTCGCCTTCACCTATCTAACGACGGCGTCTAATAGTCTGTCAAACTTGATCCTGCGCCCATAGTCATTGCGAGTCCCATACGAATGTGACAATGCCAAGAACAATTCTTTGTAAGATTCTTGACCAAATTGGGCGATTGAGAGCCGGCCGCGGACTTGCGAGGGCGGAATGTGCAACTACGCAGGAAAATCCGGCCAAGTGATGATGAATCCGGGGTCATGACGCGTCGAAAAAGTGCCAAAATGCTGGATTTTCAGCGAATTGACGCACTTTTGGGCCATCCCGACAAGAATAATGGCCGATAGATATCCTGGCAGTATAATTCGTGAAGATTCTAATATTATTGTGGAATTTGGAAGGTTCGGCTGTATAGCCGAGGGTTTAATATGGGAAATCCTACAATGAGTGATTACTCAGTGAGTCCGTCCGGCGAGAAGTTCGCCATTCCAACAGTGCAGGAGTACGCCGCCGAGTTAGAGCGTATAGAGTCGCTGGTGGACGAGGCGAGGAAACAGGGAATGGAAATCGTTGTTGTGATGGGAGTCGGTTTTGTCGGAGCGGTTATGGCAGCCATTATCGCCGATACCGTTGACAGGCAAACGGGCAGGCCAAGCAAGTTCGTCATCGGCTGTCAGCGCCCGAGTACTCGAAGCTACTGGAAAATACCGTTGCTCAACCGCGGCGTCTCGCCAGTTAAGGCCGAGGACCCCGAGGTCGAGCCGATGATAGCGAGATGCGTACGTGAGAAAAAAACGCTGGCCGCCACCTACAACAGCGATTGCCTGAAATTCGCCGACTGCGTGGTTGTGGACGTCCAGTGCGATTACACCAAGAACGACCTCGGCAATATCCGGACCGGCAAAGTCGAGATGGGCGCCCTGGAGGCGACCATCAAGACCATCGCCCTGAAGGTCCCGACCCATTGCCTGACGTTGATCGAGACAACGGTTGCGCCAGGCACGACGGAATTCGTGGCCTGGCCGATTATGAAAAAGGCATTTGCCGAGCGAGGCATACAGTCCGAGCCGCTCCTCGCGCACAGCTTCGAGCGGGTCATGCCCGGCAGGGAATACATCGCCTCCATACGAGATTTCTGGCGGGTCTGCTCCGGCTGCAATGCCGAGGCCAAACAGCGGGTCGAGAAATTCCTGCGGGAAGTCCTCAACACCGATGAGTTCCCGCTTACCGTGATGGATAGGCCCATTGAGTCAGAGACCACAAAGATCGTCGAGAACTCCTTCCGTGCGACAATGCTCGCTTTCCTCGATGAGTGGAGCCTGTTCGCCGAGCGCAACTGCGTTGACCTCATCAAGGTCATCAAGGCCATCAAGGTCCGCCCGACACACAGCAATATCATATTCCCAGGACCGGGCATCGGCGGCTACTGCCTGCCAAAAGACGGAGGGCTGGGCTATTGGGCCTACAAGCACATCCTCGGATTCGAAGACGACATATTCAAAATGACAACCGCCGCAATCGACGTCAACGACACTCGCAGTCTGCACGTCGCGACTTTGACGCGAGACGCCCTGAGAAATATGGGACGCCAGACAGCAGGCGCCGTCGTCCTGCTCTGCGGGGCAAGCTACCGCCAGGACGTCGGAGATACGCGATACAGCGGCTCGGAGGTCGTCGTCAGAAGGCTAACCGAAATGGGCGTCGAGATGAGGGTCCACGACCCATACGTCGAGCATTGGTACGAGTTGGAGAGCCAGGATGATTACCCATCGCCCGGACACTCGCTTTCTCGCTTCTTCCGCAATCAAGAAGGCTTGGTTAATATGCGCGTCCGGAATGATCTTGCGGCGGCCCTGGCCGGCGCCCAGGCCGTTATCCTTGCTGTCCCGCACTCGCCCTATCTTGGCCTCGACCCCGATAAGATAGTCCAATGGGCCGGAGGACCGTTGGCGATCATCGACTGCTTCGGCATACTCGACGATGATAGAATCCGCAGGTGCTTCGAGCTCGGCTGCGAAGTGAAAGCTCTCGGCAGAGGACACATCCAGAGGATAAAAGAAGAAGTGAGGAAGAAAAAGTAGTTAACCTCACAAAATGCCCTTGCCGTATCGCTTGTTTTCGATAACATTTTTGTTTTGATCACTCGTGTTTGTAGTAACATTAGTGCAAAACTCAGATTCACCAATATTTGGCAAATGAACACTTAGTCCGGTTTTGCAATTAGTCGCAACAATTGTAGCATGCGGTGCTATTCTGTTAATCCGCGTCAGGAAACCAATCAGGTTAAGCCAACCATTAAGCCAGGGACGCTATGCGAGATAGAGCCGCCGCAATTCGTTGGACGCCAATCGTTCTGATTGCCGCTTCTTGCGCCTGTGCCCAGGCGGCCCGCGCACAAGCCGCTCCGCCCGGAAACGCCGTCGAGCTGGCAAGACACCTCAACGAATCCTCATCCGTCCGCGCCGAACCGGCCAGATTGGGCTCAAAACCTGGAATCGCTTTGAGCTTTGAGGGAACAGACGACCTGCACTATTACGCAAAACCCGAAACCGCACCCCCTCCGGGCCTCGTTCTCAAGGCCGCGGCAAAATCCGAATACTTCACTTTCGAACCGGCCGTACTCCCAAAATGGCAAATTCTCACCGATCCGCTCGGCGACAAAATAGAAGTTTTCACCGGAGAATTCACCATCTTCCTGCCTATGGCCCCCGCAAACGCGCCCCCGACGGACACCGCCGACGTCGAAATCACCATCTCCGGCATTGCCTGCACCTCGCTCGCCTGCCTCAGCCCATTTCAGCAGAAGCTGAGCATCCCTGTTGACTGGACGCAAAGCCGGTCCTGGAAACAAATCACCCTCGAATCAGGCATGCACCCTGCCACCGAATACTCAATCTGGCTCGCACTGCCCATGGCCTTTCTCGCGGGCCTGATATTGAATCTTATGCCATGCGTCTGGCCCGTCCTGCCCCTTATCGTAATGCGAATCGTCGAGCAGGCAAAGCAGGCCAAAAAGAAATCAGCAACAATGGGCCTGACTTTCTGCCTTGGAATATTGCTCTTCTTCGCCTGCCTCGCCGGCGCAAACATTATCCTGAAGTTATTCTATGGAACAGTCCTTCAATGGGGCGACCAATTCCGCAACCCCCTCTTTGTCGGCGGTATGGCGCTGCTGCTGGTAGTCCTGGCGCTTTCGATGTTCGGCGTACTGACAATCACCGTACCGGCTTCGATAATGGGCAAATCCGGCTCTTCCGGAGCCGTCGCAACAGGCTTTCTCGCCGCGATACTCAGTACTCCCTGCGGTTTCGGCGTAATGGCCGCCGCCTTCGGCTGGGCGCAGGCACAGCACTGGCTCCTCGCTACGCTCGCCATAATGCTCATTGGTCTCGGAATGGCCACGCCGTACCTCGTGCTGACTTCCATCCCGGCCTTGCTAAAACACGTCCCTAAACCCGGAAAATGGATGGAGCTGCTAAAGCAAGGCATTGGATTTGCCCTGCTCTTCATTGCGGTCAAGCTGATCGCCGCACTGCCCGAAACGCGAAAAGCAGATGTCCTATACTTCGCCGTCGCCCTGGCGTTTTGCACCTGGATGTGGGGCGCCTGGACCGGCTTGGCCACAAGGCCCTTCCGCAGACGCATTGTCAGAATCACCGCCGTCCTTCTAACAATCGGAGCTGGCTGGATATTCCTGTCGCCGCCACAGGCCGACCTTATCAAGTGGCAAGAATATGACTCCGCCGTCATAGAAAAAGCATTGGCCGAACATAGACCAGTCCTGATCAAATTCACCGCCGATTGGTGCCTAAGCTGCCAGGCAGCCGACAAGCTCGTTTACGCCCGCAAGAGTATCGCCGCACTGATACAGCAGAAAAACATCCTCCCCGTTAATGCCGACACCACCGAAAAAAACTATCCCGCAACCGCTGCATTAAAAGACCTCTACAATGAGCCTGGAGTGCCGGTCAGTATCCTTCTCCTGCCGGGCAAAGAAGAGCCGATCAGAATGCACGGACCCTGGTTTGCCGCCGAGCTGCAAGAGTCACTCCGGAAAATCGCCGGCAAAAGTGAGGACCAAAGCCCATGAGAAACAAGATGCCTTACATCCTGTTGATAATATCCCTTCTTCTGCTGGCATGTGGGATATTTCTCGGCGAAGTCGCCAAAGTCCTCGGACACGCCGCCATACTCTGCCTCGACTGCATAGGAATCGGGTAAGGCTATGCAAAACGTTCAGTGGAGAAGAATCTGCCAGGTCGCCTGTGCGGCCCTGACCAATTCCTATTGGTTCTCGCTCGTCTCGAAGACGATATACCAGGGCCCGTTGAAGGGCTTCTGCGTGCCGGCCCTGAATTGTTACGCCTGCCCCCTTGCCCTCTTTGCCTGCCCCATCGGCACAATCCAATACTTCGTCGCCCACGGCGCATACTATATCAGCCTTTATACAATAGGCATCCTCGGCATAACCGGCGCCCTGATAGGAAGAATGGCTTGCGGCTGGATATGCCCCTTCGGCTTCCTGCAGGACCTGCTCTACAAAATTCGCTCTCGAAAGCTCTCTTTGCCTCGTTGGCTAAGCTACGGCAAATACGCCTCACTGGGACTATTGGTCATAGCAATCCCTCTTGTCACCAGGCAGCCCTGGTTCTGCAAGCTCTGCCCCGCCGGAGGCCTCGAAGGCGCACTCCCAATGCTTATGATGGAGCCGTCTCTGCGAGAGCTGCTTGGCGGCATGTTCGTACTCAAAGCCCTCATCGTAGTGTTCTTCCTCGCCGCGATGGTCGCCGTCAAGAGACCGTTCTGCAGGGCCGCTTGTCCCCTCGGAGCGATCTTCTCCTTCTTCAACCGAGTAAGCATCCTTAGACTCTCTGTTGACCAAACCAGGTGCACAAAATGTAATAAATGCAAGAAGGTCTGCCCGACGGATATAAGAGTCTATGAAGATCCGGATGCCGCCGACTGTATCCGCTGCCTCGACTGCAAAGAAGTATGCCCCGAAAACGCCATATCATACACGCTCGCCGGTTTTCCGATCAAAGAGCCAAAGGAGGTTCTGCAAAATGATTAAGCCGACTGCCGGAAAAGTATTTGTCTTTTTCGTCCTGATCTCTATCGTCGCCGGATGTACGAAAAAGCAGCCCGACTATGGATACGCCCCCCCGTTCACCTTGCCCGACGTGGACGCAAGCCAAATCAGCCTCTCCGATTTCAAGGGTAAGGTCCTGATAGTAACCTTCTGGGCGACATGGTGCCCCGGCTGTGTCGCCGAGATGCCGCACTTCACCGAGTTGTATGACCAATACAAGCACCAGGGTCTGGAGATAATAGGAATCTCTCTCGATCAGGGCGGTGCAGACGACGTCAAGCCCTTCCTCCGGAAGAAACCTGTCAACTACACAATCCTCATCGGCAATGCGCTGGTCTCAAACAAATACAATACTAAAGGAATCCTCCCGACAACCTTCCTCATCGACAAGACCGGAAAAATCAGACGCAAATACGTCGGCTACCGGGATAAAAAAATCTTCGAGAAAGACATCGAAACATTCCTGAGCGAGCAGCCGGAGTAAAACTCACCACTTCTTTCGCCACCACAAAAATCCCATCACGCACGATGAGCCCATCGCAAGCGCGAATATCACCCAAAAAGCGCCGTGAAATTTGCTCAGCGGAATCCTGACGTTCATCGAAAACAGACTGACAACAAAGGTCGGAAGCATAATACCGATGGTTATCAGCGTCAGGGCCTTTATGCGAATGTTCAGGTTGTTGCTGATTAAAGAAGCCCGCGCATCCATCAGACTCGACAGAACCTGAGAAAGAATTTCGGTCTGCTGGATGCACTGGTTGTTCTCGATGTGCATATCGTCCAGGAATTCGATATTCTCCTGCGAGAAGCCTATCTTGGCCGAGTTGTTCTTCAATTTATCTATCAGTACGCCGTTGGAGTGGATGGCCTTGAGATAATATACAAGGCTCTTTTCCAGAGTGAACAGATTGATTAGGTACTTGTTCCCCATGGAAACGTTTATCTGGTGCTCAAGGTCGTCTGATATCCGGTGAATCGCTCTGAGGTGCTCAAGAAAATGAGTGATTGAACGGTAGATTAGTCGCAGGAATATGTCATACACGGACTGCAATTTCACGAAGGGGCGCCCCTCGAACAAAGGCGCATCTTCGCCGACTACGATTACCAGTTTGCCTTTGAAGATGAATACTCCCGTAGAAACGACCTTAAACAGAAACTCGTCCTGGGGGGCGTAGTGCCTTGGCTGCTTGAGAATCGCGGCCACGTGCTCGGGCTCGAATTCGAGCCGGCTTAGCTCGTCCGGATCGAGAGACGAAAGGAGTGTATGCTCGTCGATCTTCAATTCTTCGACCAGGTGCTTCTTCTCGGTTTCGTCCGGCCCGACATAGACAAACACAACGGCCTCGCCGTCCTCGCACTCACAAAGTCTGCCATCGCTGATCTTCAGTCTCTTCAACACGCCAAAAAACCCTTACTCACGCTTGAAAACAATCGCCAAAACGATTATCGTAACGACAGAGTCAATATGAGATATAAGAATCTTGGAGTAACGTACTATATCACGTTACAAACGCCGTAACCCGGTATTTTACACCTCCGTCTTCGACAATACAATACGACATTAAAAACTGCATAAGCGAATCCTATGGCAAAAGCGAAAGCAAATCCCCCCGTTACAAAGAAAACCAAGGCCCCTAAATTTGACAAGCAAGCCGCGGCCCAGCGAGTTAAGAGCATCTACCCCATCTTAAAAAAAACCTACCCCGATGCCTGCATCGCCCTCAAATTCGCCAATCCCCTCGAATTACTGATAGCAACAATCCTCTCGGCCCAGTGCACCGACGCCCGCGTCAACATGGTAACAAAGGACCTCTTCAAAAAATACAAATCCCCCGCCCACTGGATCAAAGCCGACCTCACGCAAATTGAAGAAGATATCCGCAGCACAGGCTTCTACCGCAACAAAGCGATAAGTATAAAAGGCGCCTGCGAAAAAATAGTGAAGGAATTCAACGGCCGAGTCCCGGCGACTATGGAAGGACTGCTCACCCTGCCCGGAGTAGGAAGAAAAACCGCTAACTGCGTCCTCGGCGACGCATTCGCAATACCCGGTATAACCTGCGATACCCACGTTATACGTCTCTCCCGCCGACTCGCCCTGTCCGATAACAGCGACCCTGTAAAGTTGGAATTCGATTTAGCCGAAATAGTCCCTAAGAAGAATTGGACGGCGTTCAGCCACTTGATCATTACTCACGGAAGAACTTTCTGTATGGCGCGTAAACCCAATTGTCCCGATTGCCCGATAGCAAAATACTGCCCCGCGGCAAACTACCCGAAACTTTGGTGAGGAAGACCACGCCTCATGAAAGCCTCGTTTAAGACTGCAGCTTGCGTCATTCCGACCGAAGACCCGACGAAATCGGGCCGAAGCGGAGGAATCTAATAGGACCAGCCTCGCCGAAAGCGAGAAAAAACGAAAAGGAGATAGCTCCTCATGATGGAAATGCTCGAAAGCCCCGTACAAGACCTCTGGCGAATCTTCAGAATCATGGCCGAATTCACCGAAGGGTTCGAAGAGCTCTCATCCGTTGGGCCCGCCGTGTCAATCTTCGGCTCGGCACGCACCAAACCCAACGACAAGTACTACAAGCTCGCCACGCAAACCGCCGCCGAGCTCGCAAAAGCCGGCTTTGCCATAATAACAGGCGGAGGCGGCGGAATTATGGAGGCCGCCAACAAGGGCGCCGCAGAAGCCGGAGGAAAAAGCATCGGCCTCAACATAGAGCTGCCGATGGAGCAGATACCAAACGATTACCAGAACCTCTCTCTCAACTTCAGGTACTTCTTCTGCCGAAAGGTCATGTTCCTCAAGTATGCCCACGGCTTCATTGTCTTCCCAGGCGGATTCGGAACTATGGATGAATTCTTCGAGTCGCTCGTCCTCATTCAAACGCTAAAACAGGCCTCCTTCCCCGTCGTACTCATCGGCAGAGAGTACTGGACCGGGCTGGCAGACTGGATAGAAAAACAGATGCTCGGAAAGCACAAGTACATCGCCACGGAAGATATGGACGTCTTCACCATCGTGGACGACCCCAAGGCCGCCGTAAGAATAATAGTCGAATTCAAGGAAAGCCCAAAACAAAGCGGACTCGACATGCCCCCGGGAATGAAAAAACTACCAAGAGTAACATAACCCCAACGTGGCACGGGCATCCTGCCCATGTTCCGTGGCACGGGCATCCTGCCCGTGTTCCGTGGCACGGGCATCCTGCCCATGCATTCCGGCATTCTTATTTCGTGTCTCTCATCACACTTTACATTTCGCATTCCGAATTCTTAACGGCCTGCGCTTCCTCAAGATGCTTGAGCAGATACTCATTTCCCGGCCCGCCGAGGTGTTGCCACGGCAGGATCTCATCTCGCTCGAACTGTCTCTGTGCGGCGGACTCGACGTCCATCCCAATCTTGTCAAACGCCTCTTTCCACAGCCTGTAATCAAAGCACTCGTCCCAAAGATCGAATCTCGCCCCGATCCGCCACACCGCCTCGATCACCTCGCCGCACCGCCGGTCGCCCCGCCCTATCGCCGATTCCAGCACGCTTCGCTGAATGTCGTGGAACTTGAACTGCAAAAACCTCCCCCGCAGCCGCCTCTTCTGGTCCAATATCAAATCCTTCGCCCGCTCGAAGTACTCCATCGGCCTCTGCCCAAGCCACCCGAAAGGCGTATGCGCCTTAGGCACAAACCAGCTCACCGCAGCATTAATCTGCCCCGCCCTGCCCGCAATTTTTCGGCCCAGCGTCGCCAAATCGTAAGAAAGCCGCGCAATCCGGGCGATATCATCCTCCGTCTCCCCCGGCAGCCCAACCATAAAGTACAGCTTCAATCGCTGCCACCCCGCCCGGTAAGCGGCCTCCACCGCCGCGAACAAATCCTCATCCTTCAGCGGCTTATTGATAATCCGCCTCAATCGCTCGCTCGCCGCCTCCACCGCAATCGTAAATCCGCCCTTGCGAACCCCCTTAACCAGCTTGGGCAGCAGCTTCAACTGCTCATC
>JAFGTU010000392.1 GCA_016933985.1 Sedimentisphaerales bacterium
CGTCAGGCTTTCGCCCATTGCGCAAGATTCGTTACTGCAGCCCTCCGTGGAGGTCCGGGCAGTGTCTCAGTCCCGATGTGGCGGGCCGACCTCTCAGCCCCGCTACCCGTCATTGCCTTGGTGAGCCGTTACCTCACCAACAAGCTGATAGGAGGTAGGCCGCTCCTGTGCCGATAAATCTTTGATCAGATGCCCATCGACACCTGATATTATTCGGTATTAATGCCCCTTTCGGAAATCCCCTAAGGGATGACGCTATCCCAAAGCACAGGGTACGTTACCTACCTATTACTCACCCTTTCGCCACTATCCGGTACAATTTGTAAACAAATAAATACCGGATCGTTCGACTTGCATGTCTTAGCCACGCCGCCAGCGTTCGTTCTGAGCCAGGATCAAACCCTTCAATTTTTATCGTCGAACCCACCCGAAGGCGGTTTTCGTCGAAAGAAGGCTCAACACTTTCTGGCATACGCACCGAAAGTGCCGAATTCAAAAAAGGTAATTCTTTAAGCTCGCTGCGAGGGGCGTATCCCGCCGCAGAAGCTGCACTTTCGCTGCCTATAATTTGGCTTAACTGTTGACTTGTCAAAGAACTCGCGATATACATTCACCGCTTCACCCCATCCCAAGCATCTCATTCTATCGTAAAAGACTGTGTCGTCAACTACGTAATTCAAAAAAAATAAGATTTTTTCAAAAAATTTCACGGTTGCCCTGTTTTATACCCTCAGGCTGTCTTATAATGCGATTAAGTTATCCAAAACAATTTGAGGGGGCACAGCAATGCAAAACGACCGTAATCTTTCCCGGAGAGCCGAACGGACGGGGTCTGTGCTGCTTGTAGGCCTTCTGATCCTGCTTATCGTCGGCATGCTGTATTGGGACGGGAAGATCCGCAATGTTTCGCGGTATATCTACGTCAGGGGGTGGCTGGGCCTTGATAAGCTGGTCGAAGGAGAGGTTATCCTGACTTCCGACGAGGAGAACTTCTACCTCTACACCTGGAAGGGCAAAGCCGAGCCTGCCAGATTTCCCATGTTAACCGGCGGCCTGTGATGTTCTGGTGCGTCCTTGTTGACGCCGACAGCGATTTTGAGGTTGTGTGCGAGTATGGTCAAGACGCAAGAGATAACGATACGGACAAGAGGCAACTGCGATGTCGTTGACATTACGGGGCGGGTCAGCGAGGCGGTGGCCAATTCAGGGCTTTTAGAGGGGACGGTTACTGTCTTCAATGTCGGCTCGACCGCTGGGATAACGACGACGGAATTCGAGCCGGGGCTGGTCAACCACGATATTGAGGCCTTATTTGAGAGGATAGCGCCCCAGGGCGGCCGCTACGAGCACGAGAAGACCTGGCACGATGATAATGGTCATTCGCACGTCCGCGCCTCGCTCTTGGGGCCGTCACTGAGCGTGCCGGTCATCGACGGCAGCCTGACCCTCGGCACTTGGCAGCAGATTATCTTGGTCGATTTCGATACGCGAGCCAGAACCCGGACAATCATTTGCCAGATGATAGGCAACGACAAGGCATGAGCGATTGCCGGGTGTTATATTTACGCGGTGGAAGGCGCTTTTTTGGACAAATAGCCTTGACGGATATATTGAAAAAAGGTATTTTTCCCAATTTCGCAGGGAGATTGATAGAATAGTGCCCTTCTTGGCTATGATATGGTCGCATACTCTCCTTTGCGGAAGCAGTATTCAGAAACTATATGAGCATAATCCACAAGTTTATGCCTAAAACTTTCTATTTCTGCAGCGTAACAATATGTACCTTTTGCAAGCTCTTCTTCGGTCTGAACCCATACTTTAGTAGTACGGCACCGGGGAGCGAGCAAATCAAACTCCCTGCCAGAGCGCCTGGATTTATTGACCACCCCCAACAGACGACTGCAGCGAAAATCTGCCCAAACGAAAAGCCTACGATTAAACCACCCAAAATCGTAAGAAGTAAACGCACGGCTCCAAGGCCTGACAAGAAAGAACGGAGTAAAATGCATATACCAATTCCCAATATGGCGCCGATCCCCACGAGTCTTCTAAACCTGACGGTTTCGGGGTCAGGTGGAGGGTCAAAAGGCCCCTCTGGTATCATCACTTTTCGTTCTTTTCCAAATCCAACTATGTTTCCCTGATTATCGAGTATTGGGGCACCAGCAGGGATAGATATTTCACGCATCTTTTGCGCCGGTGCATGAGGTACCTCCGATTTGTAAAACAGCATCCCAATTCCGCTAAGAATCACGATTGATGCCACAATAATTCCCGCCTTACTAGCTTGGGACAATGGAAGCCACTCAGGTTTACAGACCTGCTCCGGAGACTTAGAAGGAGGCAATTCTGCGTCAGGCGAAACTCGGCGTACCTCTCGGAACTTTTCATCGCACTCAGTGCAAACAACCTCACCCTCGAAGACGCATGGGTGATCCAATTTTCCTATGTTCCTGCCACAACTTGAGCAAACTTCTAGCGGAGCCTTCTCAACAAATGGTCTGATAACAAACAGCTGCCCACATTTCGGACACTTGACCTTATTCCCCTTGTGTTCTTCAGGTACCTTGAACATGGATTGGCAATGGGAGCATTGAGTTCTCACAATTCTCATCCTTTCGGTACGTATCAACAATTCTAACGTTACGTTACTATGGTCGGGAGAAAAAAGCAAGGTCCATCCAGGAAAACTTGCGAAGCAGCCCACAAAGGGAAAAGGGGTAATGCCTCAGTTACGGGTGGTGGCACGGGCTTCCAGCACGTGCATTAGTTTCATTACACGGCTAAGATGGCCATGCCACGATTAAACGACACCCATAACTGACCCATTACGAAGAGGGAGAAATTGGTCTTGACGAATGCGGTGTTGAAGCGTATTCTTTGTAGTTAGTTACGTACGGGTGGATCCTCGTCTTTTAAGGGGCGAAGGCTCAGCCGTATTCGAGGAATCATGGCCTTATGAAAACGGTCAATCTCAAATCCGTTTGGATAATAGCGGCAGCGTCGATAATCGGCCTGGCGGGCGGCTGCGATGAGGCCGGCCGAACGGGCGGAAGGTCGAAACTGCTCGAAGCCCCAACGGACCTGGGCCCGACTATCGGGTCATTAGCTGCGATATACTCGCCCGAATCTGTTACAGTCGAAGGGTACGGTCTTGTGGGCGGGCTCGACGGGACCGGCTCGTCGGAATGTCCGCCGTCGATACGGGCTTATCTGAAGCGGTACATACTCAAACAAGTGCCAGACCAGAGGATAGATGTTGACAAGCTCATCGACAGCGCCAACACCGCCGTTGTTCAGGTCGTCGGTCAAGTCCCGTCTCTGGAGGCCAAAGAGCGGCGGTTCGACGTGGTAGTCGGTGCCCTGGCGGGCACGCAGACGACTTCTTTGGAGGGCGGCTGGCTCTACGGAGCCGAGTTGAGAGTCATGGGAAGGATGGGTGCAGCAGCGATGGCTGTGGGCAACGCGGCCGGGCCGGTCTTCATGGACACCATCGGTAGTACGGCCATGAGCAAGAGGATGGGATATGTGCTTGGCGGGGCTGAGGTGTTTGACGATTACAGGATCAGCGTCGTCCTTACCAAGCCGGCCTATGAGGTTGTCAATAGCGTTCGCAACCGAATAAACGAGCGGTTTGGTTTTGACATCGCCAAGGCGGTGACGCCCGGCCGCATCGAATTGACAGTGCCTCCCAAGTATGCCGGGCAGCGGCAGAGGTTCGTATCCTTGGTGGGGGCGACATATATGACGGAAAATCCGCAGATTACGGCCCAGAGAATATCGACGCACATCCGGGAGTTGGCTACGTCGCAGGACAAATACCCCAGTGAGATAGCGCTTGAAGCCATAGGCAACCAGAGCCTGGCAAAGCTTAGCATCTTGCTCAATTCATCCAGTGAAGATACTCGCCTGCACGCGGCAAGGTGCATGCTGAGCCTGGGCAGTGATGAGGCGCTGAGCACACTGATAGAAATAGCTGTTAGCAAGGGGCCGAATCTGCGGGTCGTGGCCCTGGATGCGCTTACAGATTATGCTAATCGCAGTGACGCCGCTGCCATATTGCGGCGATTGCTGGGCGACAGCGATTTCGACATCAGGATCGCTGCCTACGAGCGATTGCTCCGGCTTGAAGATGTTTCAGTTTCGCGGGAATACGTCGGCCGTAGTTTCTACCTGGATGAAGTGGGGGCCGGTCAATACAAAGGGATCTACGTCTCCCGCAGCTGGCAGCCGCGCATTGCGCTATTCGGGGCCCCAATACGATGCCGGGATAATGTGTTTGTTCAGTCCGAAGACGGCACCATTATCCTGAATGCGCCTCGCGGGCAGAATTATGTCTCGGTAATTCGTAAGCAACCCAGGCTGGGCAGCGTCGTTGGAAACATGAGGAGTTCTCACGATCTTGCGGATATTATTCGCGTGCTCTGTTCCGAACCGAGAACAAGAAGTGATACGGAGGTTGGAGGTTTGGGTGTTTCTTATTCGCAGATGATAGCTCTTGTCAAGCAGTTGAGTGACAAGGGTGCGGTGGCTGCCGAGTTTCGACCCGGGCCAATGCCGAAAATCGGCGTAAATGTCAAGAAATAACGAAGCCTCGGCCGATAAGAAGATTGCTGGTTGCTTCCTATACGGGTGCGCTTACTTTGTGACAATAATTACCGGACGTTTAGAGTAGGGTAGTAGATGAGACTTGAGAAGGTAGTCCTCAGTGGGTTCAAGAGCTTTGCGGACAAGACGGAGTTCGTCTTTGACTCGCCGATAACGGCGATTGTGGGGCCGAACGGGTGTGGCAAGAGCAACGTTGTCGATGCCGTCAAATGGGTACTCGGCGAGCAAAGTGTCAAGTCACTGCGAAGCGGGCAGATGGCCGATGTGATATTCGGCGGCAGCAGCGGGAGGAAGCCCCTTGCGGCGGCCGAAGTGAGCCTGTTTGTCTCCAATCCGGGCGAAGGAGAGGCCAGGCAATTGGCCGTCGAGACCGACCAGGTGCAGATTACCCGAAAGATATACAAGAGCGGCGAGAGCGAATACCGGATAAACGGCAAGACATGCCGGCTGAAGGATATTCGCGAACTCTTTATGGATACCGGCGTAGGCACCAGGGCATATTCGATTCTCGAGCAGGGGCAGGTCGAATACCTCGTCAGTGCATCTAAGACCGACAGACGCTCGATATTCGAAGAGGCGGCGGGCATCAGCAAGTACAAGGCCCATAAGAATGAAGCGCTTCGCAAGCTCGAACGGACCGAGCAAAATCTTCTTAGGCTTGCCGATATACTTGGCGAGGTTGCCAAAAGGCTGCGAAGCGTCAAGCTGCAGGCGGGAAAGGCCAGGAATTATCTCGAGTACACAAAGAGGCTTAAAGACCTGCAGGTGAATTACTCGATGGTCGAGTACGCCAGGAATTCCGACCTGCTGCACGAGAAGAATGCCGCTCTTGACCAGGTCTGCGAACAATTCGGGATTCTCACGGCCGAGGTGGCCAGGCAGGACAGCAGGATCAGCGAGCTGGGTGAGAAGATGATAGACGCCGAGCACAGGCTCGGTGAGACCGGCAATCGGCTTGTTTCAGTCCGCAGCAAGATCGAGCAGCGCGTTCAGCGGATAGAGTTTCTGCGGACCAGGATTGAGGAATCGGAGCAGAGGAAGAAGGCCGCTGCCGAGCGCATCGAAAAACTAAACGAGCAGAGAAGCGTCTTTGATGCCGATTCAGCAAGATACGACGTTGAACTGGCCAACTGTGGCAGGATGGTGGACCAGAGGCAGCGTGAAATTGCCGACGTGCAGGAGGCCATCGCTCGGGTCAACGCCGAGAGTGTGTCGCTGGAGGCCGATCTCGAAGACGAGAAATCAGGTATTATCGACATCGTTCGCCGGACGGCGCAGCTTCACAACGAAATTCAGAGCATTTCAGTCTATCGCGGCACGCTGTCGAGCCAAAAGGACCGCCTGGCCGGGCGTGCCAAGACCGCAAAGGACGAGATCGAGGCTCTGCTCACCGACAAGGCGCAGCATAATGTACGGTTGAGCGATATTGAAAAAGTGCTCGGCGAGCTGACGGCCAATCTGGAATCCAAGAACAAAAGGATCGAAGAGATTGATGCCCTTATCGCTGCGGATAAGAAGCGACTGGCGCACAGCAAGGAAGTCAAGAGCGCGCTTGGCAGCGAGTTGATGATACTGGCCGATATGGAAAAACGCTCCGAAGGGGTCAAAGCGGGCGTTAAGAACATTCTTCAGAATCGCTCGGCAGCCGGAGGCAGGCTGGATTACGTCGAGGGAATACTGGCGGGCATCGTCGAGGCCGGCGTTGAGTACGCAAATGCGGCCGAAGCGGCGCTGGAAGGCCGCACCGATACGCTCGTCGTCAACAGCACGAGCAGGCTCCTCAGCGATGCCGAAACTATCGAGAAACTCGAGGGCAGGGTGGCTTTTCTGGGCCTGGACCGGATCGAGCCTTTTGTCGATACGACCGACCTGTCGCAGTTTCCAGCCGTTAAGGGCAGACTTGTCGAGTTCGTGAAATTCGACGGCAGGTACGCGCCGCTCGTCTGGACTCTGCTCGGCAGGACGCTCGTTGTCGATAGTCTTGATTCGGCGGTCGAGCTGGCCGGCAGATTGGGCGATAACTTCAGATTTGTCACGCTGGACGGACGCCTGTATGAGGCTGGCGGCGTTGTCAGGCTCGGGCCTTTGGGCAGGGCGACCGGCCTTATATCCCGAAAGAGCCGGCTGCGGCAGCTTCGCGAGACCATCGACGGCATTATTTCTGAAATCGCAGGGCTTGAAGCCCAGATTGATAAGAACGAGCAAACCAATGCGCATCTAAACGAGCTTTGCAAGAATCTGCGAACGGCCGTTTATGAGGCCAATACCGAGAAGATGCAGGTCGCTTCCGGCTTGGGCGTCCTGGAGCAGAGCATAAAGAGGCTGCGAGAGGAAGAGCCCCTCATCGCCGGCGAGATAGACCTGCTCGAGGCTCAGATCGAGCAGTCTGTGCAGAAGGAATACGAGTC
>JAFGTU010000393.1 GCA_016933985.1 Sedimentisphaerales bacterium
TCGGTCGGCAGGCTGGGCAGGTCGATGGCCGTCGCAATCGTCTGGGTCTTTCTATCGCTTGGCGGCGCCGTAGTTGTGGGTCTGATCGCGATAGCCAAGTTTGACATCGTGGGGAAACAGGAATCGGAAAAGGTCTTGATCTATATGATCATGGAATTGTTTGACCCGTGGTTTGGCGGAGTGCTGCTGGCGGCGATTTTCTCAGCGATAATGTCCACCAGTGACTCGCAGTTGCTGGTCTCGTCGTCGGCGCTGTCGGAGGATTTCTACCTCAAGGCGATGAAGAGGAGCGCATCGGAAAAAGAATTGGTGTGGGTCGGCAGGGCCTGCGTAATAATAATTTCGATAGTGGCCCTGGTCATGGCCTTGTACCGGGAGAGCACGATATTGGAGATAGTGTCGTACGCGTGGGGCGGTTTCGGGGCGGCGTTTGGCCCGTTGGTCTTGTTTGCGTTATTCAGCCGTAGAACATCGTGGCAATCTGCATTGGCCGGGATGGTTGCAGGTACGGTGGTGTTTGTCCTGTGGAAGCAAATTGGCCTGGGCGAGAGGATGTACGAGATTGTTCCGGGCTTCGCCGCTAATTGCATTGTTATTGTGCTGGTCAATTTCGTCATCGGGCAAAAGGACAGAGAGATTCTGGATGACTTCGACCAGGTGGTAGAGAGCGTGAGAGCGGGATGAATGACGTTAGGACTTACTCGACGAGTCGGTGATGATATGCTACAACACTGCCGGTCTTATGGATTTGTTTTGCTTGGTGTGTTATGAAATGGCTTGCGATAATCTTTTTGGGTTTGTGCTGCGGGGGCGTCTATGCTGGAGAATCAGGCGTTGGTGATACGTGGGTACTGAAGTTCGAAGACGACTTTGAGCGTGAAGAGTTGGGGGCAGAGTGGGTGACGAACGATGCGGTTATTCGGGGAGGGCGGCTTCTGTTGGGTGCAAAGGGGCCGGCTTGCGCAAAGCTGGTTCGGCGGTTCCCGGCGGATGTTCGGATCGAATTCACCGCTCAGGCGTGCGAGGATAGGCCGCCGTGCGATTTGTCGGTGACGCTGGCAGCGGAGCGATTCCGGGCTATGAGCTGGAACTACCTGCTGGCTTTTGGCGGTGAGAACAATACAGTGAACAAGCTGACGGGAGGCAGACGTCTCCAAGGGATGCGAGACGAGAATCCGACACGGCTGATAGAGCCGGGGCGAACCTATAAGATGGTTGCAGTCAAGCAGGGCAAGGAGCTTTCGCTGATTGTTGACGGCAAGCTGCTCCTTGAAGGACGGGACGAGGAGGTCATGGGAGGGCCGGGATTCGATGCTGTCGGGATTGTTACCTGGCACGGGATGTACGTGGACAATGTCCGCGTGTATGAGCGAAAGGAGCCTCATCCCGATACGCCGCAGTATGTCCTGCGGCTGGGCGGGTTGATCCTTTCGGCGGATAATGCGGGCCGGCTGAGCGGCCCGCCCAATATCTCGGACGAAGCGAAGAAAGCTGTTGATGCCTATAACAGGGGTGATCTGGCGGCTGCCGAGAGGATATTCAAATCTCTGGACGGTGAGATCCAGGCGGCGGGATTAGCATACGTGTATGGGCATCTGAACTACGACGAGGGGCCGGATGTTTTTCCGCTTGTCGCTCGGCTGTTCGACAAGCTATTGAGGACCACGCCCGGTGACAAGAGGCTGGCGGATTATACCTGGGCTGCATCGCTCTTTGGCGGGATCCGCTTGTTTCCGCGGTCGGAGAAAGAGTGCAGCGGCCTGATGTCGGTCGGGCCGGAGAACAATCCGTTTTACGACAAGGCGATGCTGTATCGTGCCCGCTTTCTTCGGGCCAATGGGCAGGAGGGAGGAAACGCCGAGGTCCTCGCCACTGCGCAGAGTATGTTTCGGCAGTTGAAGGCCAAGGCCCCGGGCAACGTTGTGCTACGGGAATTGACGGGCGAATCGGTTCCCTGGGGGGAGGATTTGGCTGAGCGGCGTGCGGGGGCGCCTCGCTGGGCGGCGCTGCTCAATGAGATGTACGTTCGTCAACTGGCGATTATGAACTGGTGGTTCACCAGGAGGCAATTGCCGGACGGTCAGCTCGGCGGCGGTTGGGGAGACGACGTCGAGATTCTGCGGTCGTGGGGTCCGTGGGCGATGATATCCGACGCCGATCCGGTCGTTCGAGATGGGATCGAGAAGCTCTGCCGGGGCGTGTGGGACCATGTGCTTGTGGATGGGTATTCCACCGGCCTCGGCGACGTGGAACATTCGGCCGAGCCTTCGGCGGATAGCATTCCGACGATGCTGGCGATTTGCTACGGCGATCCGCTGTGGTACGAGCGCAACCTGGCCAGTTGCAGGCGAATTCGCGACTATTACACAGGGATCGACAATAACGGTTTTGTCCGCTTCAAGTCGGGTCACTTCGGCGGCGACAAGGCCAGTGAGCATGTCCAGCACGGCGGCGATACTCACTACTCTCCTCGGCCGATGAAGCACTTTCTCTGGTCCGCTTGGTACGGCAATAACGAGGCGAAGGAGTTCTATCTTAATTGGGTTCGAGGTTGGGTGAAGGCGACGATGACGAGCAAGTATTCGAAAGTCGCGGGTGTCCCGCCGGCGACCATTTGGTATCCGTCCGGCGACATTGCGCCGCCGAATGGAGCGCCGTGGAACGATCCGACATACAATATCTACGGCTGTTGTCTGATTGGGAGCTTTCGGATTCAGGAGACGTTTCTTTCGGGGTATTACCTGTCGCGAGATGCTTACTTCTTAGAGCCCCTGCGTGCCTGGAGGCGTTTCTACAAGATGGAGCTGCCGGCTGGGTCGGCGAGCAATCCGGATGTGGAGAAGGATCCGATGGGTTGGGCAATACGCAACAGCAAGAATACGTGGAAGGCGGAGAGGCCGCTGAGGGAGTACCGCTGGATGACGGGCGACGATTCGTACGATGAACTCTTCGGCATGCAAAGACTCCAAGAAAGGCTTCATATGCCCGGCACATTTGACGATTTCGTCAACTCGCTTGCCGGTGCGGTCGGGCGGCTGCGCGTCAACTTCAATCTCTATACTCGGGAGACGCTGCAGACCGACCGGGCGGGGCTTCCCGGCTCGGAGATTACATTCTCTGCATTCACGGGGGCCGTGGAGGAGTGGATTGATGCGGGTATTCCGACAATGGCGGTGACATGGGATGTTCCGCATCGTGATTTCGCCGCTATCGTGCCTTACACGTCCGAGGATTGTCTGCGAGCGTGGATATATAATTTTTCCGGCCAGACAACTCGAATGGGAATGCGGCTGTGGCGGCTTCGGCCCGGAAAA
>JAFGTU010000394.1 GCA_016933985.1 Sedimentisphaerales bacterium
ATTATACCTATACATGCTGTTGCCTTAAAGCGTTAAATCCAAAAGAGTTAAGTCAAAACAGCCCTTGTTATTCACCAACTTTTTTGGATGAGAACCAGTAATTATTTACTATGTTTAGAATTCCCAAGCTAATATAAATCTTTCGGATATTAAGTATTTCTTCTGAGAATATCTACATCGTCTTGGTTTGCATATATAAAATAACCTGTCCAAGGGCTTACAGTATCAGAATCACAGAAGGCACTACAAGAATCTTCCCAAATATCTTCACCCCTATAAAATATTCTTTCATCTCCCTCTTGGAAAAGCCATCCATAACCTCCTGCATAGGATAGAGTATCAATAGTTTCTTCAGAGTCTCTGGCTTTTAAATCATCGAATGCAAAAGTAGAATACGCATCAGGACTTCCCCCTACATTTGGCAATGTTAATGTTCCTGATGTGTATGCTCTCATCCAATAAAATTCCATCCCTCAGTTATAGTAATATTCTTGTCTGTTCCCGTGTCATTTCCTTCTGTTTGAATAGTGACAAGCCTCAGGCGTCATTAGATCGTCTTTTCTGCGCCTCTGTGCTAAACAACAGCATACCAAATCCGGACGGGAAAATCAAGGAATTTTCAGGGGATGCCACAAGAAACTACGTTTCAAAGGCGTTTTTCACGCTTTGAGGGCTACCAGCAGGAAACAAACGAAGGTGTGAGCATCATCGTGAGGCGCTTCGTCGGCGGAGCAGTCTACCACAACAATCTTGGCGTCCTCGGCGGCGAGAAACACGCCCCGATATGCGAAGCAACAAGCCCGAAGCGTAAGCGCCGGGGTACCCAAACCCTGTTTTCAGCCTGAAAATGCAGGGAAAAAAAGCTTGACACGTGGCGGGAATCTATAATAGTATATCGCCATGGAATAATGTCAGGAAGACAAAGGAGCCGCCGGTTTCGGCAGTCGTCGCCGGGCCGGGGTCCTTCGAGAATGTTTTAGGAGCCAGGATGGCCACAGTCATCATCACAAGTGGGGATCACAAAGGCGACTACTACCCTCTCGGCCAACGAACCAACGTCGTCGGCAGGGCCGAGAACGTCCCCATCCAAGTCTTGGACGACCTGATTTCACGTAAACACCTTCAGATTAGCTTTGTCAAGGAGGAGCGCAAGTATTATGCACTGGACATGAAAAGCAAGCACGGCGTCTTCATTAACGGCGGCAGAATCACCGGCCAGACCGCACTCGTCGATGGCGATGAAATCCTCATCGGGCAGACTACCCTGCTCTTCACGGAAAAGGAATTCAACGACCGCGAAAGCGCGCTGTCTCACTTCAAGAAAGTCGGCGAGAGGTCGCGCCCCACACATATACAATGATACACCGCCGCTCGAAGACGCGGTGAACAAAGCCTGATACGGCCCGGCTAAGCTCCGAGGCCGAACCGGGCCAACTGGGTAAAAGGATTGTGAAGGAGCTATTGAAATACCCATAAAGGAAAGTTGAACAGGAGGTTCAGTATGACGATGAAAAGAATCGGCGGAGTTGCT
Source organism: Sedimentisphaerales bacterium (assembly GCA_016933985.1). Taxonomy (GTDB): domain Bacteria; phylum Planctomycetota; class Phycisphaerae; order Sedimentisphaerales; family Anaerobacaceae; genus JAFGCD01. The sequence continues at coordinate 1,532 of JAFGTU010000394.1, forward strand.
TTGGGGGTCGTCTGTTGTCTGACTGCATTTGTATTTGCGACCGAAGTCTCCGCGACAAGGATGAAACCGTTGCGCGTCAGTGACGATGGACATCTGCTTGTTGAGGAAGGAGGCGACCCGTTCTTCGTAATGGCCGACACGGCTTGGCCCCTATTCAGCGACTTGAGCCGCGGGGACGTAATGTTCTATTTGGACGACCGCAAGGCCAAAGGCTTTAATACGATTCTATCCACTCTGCTCTACTCCGACCCGAACAACTCAACCGAAGCGCCCCCCAGGCACAGCGTTTACGGCTTCCCGGCATTCGAGAGAGACGGCTACGATTTGAGCCGACCCAACAAGGAGTACTGGAACCACGTCGATTGGGTGATGCAGCAGGCGGAGGAAAGGTCCCTGCGATTGGCTATCGTTCCCTGCCGATTTCCGCACAGCAACGTCTGGACCCAGCCGCTCACCGGCGCACTTCAAACCAGTTTCGGGGAATACCTCGGAATTCGCACCGCAAATTACAACAACATCATCTGGATCTTCGGCGGCGACTACCCCGAGGACCGCGACAAACATGCCCTCCGACTCATGGCTGAGGGTATTCGCTACTACGCACCACAGCATCTTATCAGTTACTACACCGACGACGACTCTTCCAGCGGGACATTCGGCCATAACGAACGCTGGCTGGCACTAAACTCGATATGCACCGACGGCAGCCAAAATCCGGCCGAATACGCATTAGTCCGGCAGGACTGGCATCGTGCGCCCGCCAAGCCCACCTGGCTGGCCGAGTCGCACTATGAACAGCCCGGCGGCAGATTCGAAGTCCGACAGGCGGCCTGGTGCGCCCTGCTTAACGGCAGTGTTGGCTTCGGCTACGGTGCAAGCAACATGTTCAACGGCGACGGCGATGGCAACTGGAAAAATATGCTGAATATGCCGGGCGCCGGCGACGTGCTTCGGATGCTCGACCTCTTGAAATCGCAGCCCTGGCATAAACTTGTCCCGGACCACGCCGCAAAGTATCCGCTTCTGACCTCGGCTGATGCCGAGCCGGGCGTCCATTTCCCTGCGGCTTGCTCCGCCGACGGCGACTTCGCAGTGATTTACCTGCCGCTCAAAACGGCTATCGAGGTCGATATGGGAAAATTCAGAGGCCCCGTCGTCGGTAAGTGGCTCAGCCCGACAACGTTGACTTCGGTCGGAGTCGATGGGTCTCCGTTCGCGAATTCCGGCGTGCGCATGCTCAGGCCCCCGCAATCGAGCGAACTGAGCGATTCCGATCTTGTGCTCGTGCTCTCGGCAGCCGCCGCCGCTGGTGCCCCGGCAGGCCCCAGCACTGTCCTTGGTATCGACGCAGGCATGTTCACAATCAACGGCAAACGAGCCTTCCTCTTTGGCATCAGCTACTACGGGGCGCTCGGATCACAGCCGCAATTCATTCTCGAGGACCTGGACGATATGCAGAAGCTCGGCATCAACTGGATTCGCCTCTGGGCAACGTGGGGC
>JAFGTU010000395.1 GCA_016933985.1 Sedimentisphaerales bacterium
GGATCCGTCGTGTATTGAATTTCATAGATCGATAGCGCCTCGCCCTGTATGTTTGCCGGCCGTGAAAGGACAAGCAAAAGAGCCGTCATAATTGCCTTTGCCACTGTTTTCATTAGTGTCCTCCTGTTGTTAATCAATCAATAATCAATAATCAATTTTCTCAGGGATACCAGTCTTGATCCCCCAAAGGGGGGGCCATCATATCAGCGGGCCAGTCCGCATTCCATACCGTGGATTTCCAGTCGATATGATAGTCGCAATAAAGGATCGATCCGCCCAAGATGCCGCCGCCTTTCGCGTGGCGGGCGCTGAAAGCCTTCGGATAGCTCCCGCAGTACATGCCCGCCGTCGGATTATAGCCCGTGCCGCCATAGCCTTTCTCCGGATCGAGCAGTTGGTCGAACAAGAGAATAAGCCGGCTCGGATTTCCGATCGTCGTGGAATTGAGGAAGCTGGGCATCTGCCAGTCTGAGCCTGCGCTTCCGTATGGAGCACGGCAATTCTCGTCAAGCTCAAGGCATGAATTCATCGCATAAGAAAAATAACCATCTCGGCGTGGTCTGTATTTCTTGTAGCTGCTGTCGGGCGCGAGCTTGGCCGAGCGACACTGAAAAATCGTCTCCGTGCCGGGTTTCTCCCAATAATCGTGATCGCGCCAGGGTCTCTGGCCCAGTAGAGGCGGAAGCACGTCAATCCAGCCGAAATAGTAGTCGGCCAGATCTGCGTCCGTCCCCGGGTCGCTTGAAGTTCGATCCCGTCCGTCGGCGTGCGGATAGAATCCGTCGTTCTGCTCCGCGTACATCCCGAATGCCAGTCCCCATTGCCGCAGTCTGCTCTTGCATATTGCCTGCTCGGCCAAAGCCCTGGCGCGATGAAGCGCCGGCAGGAGAAGCCCCATCAGAAGCGATATCACTGAAATGACAATTAGCACCTCTACGAGGCTAAAGCCTGCCCGCCCAACCAAAGCGGATAAGATGTTTCTCTTCCTCATCATCTTGTCAATTCGAGCAGGTGTTTGCGATAAGCCTTTGCAATCGCCTTCTCGACGTCCTGCCGGAATTGCATGTACGCCTCGACCCAGCTTTTGCCTACCGCTGTGAGAACGGTTTGTCCGCCCTTACTGCCGCCTCGCTGCTTCTCAACCAGCCTGATCCCCAGCGCCGCCTGGGTCTTCTGCAGGTCGCCCCACGCCTTGCGGTAGCTTATCCGCAAAAGCCGGCTGGCCGCCTGCAGCGAACCTTCGCTCCCGATCGCCAGCAGCAGCCGCCATTTCCCGTCCCCAAACGCGCCTTGAACGTTGGCGCTGTTAAGCCACAGCTTGACTCTTGGGTCTAATTCTTTCATCCTGAGACTCATTCGTCGCTTATGAAAAACAACCCAGTTGGCAGTTTGATATTCGTATCTTCTGCCGATTGCAGATTCGACCTATCTCGCTCACATCGACTCTGAGCTCTTTTGCCAGCTCGAAGGCCTGTGCGCAATTCAACCGCCGATTACCGTCCGATTCGCATACGCGGTTGAAAACCGCCTCTAACAAATCTTCATCCTTCATCTGTCTTACTCCATAAGCGCCATTCTCCGGATATGCACAGTCCGACATATCCATTTGCCCGCATTAAAGCCTCTAATGACCCCTGCGTCAACACGAATCCTCTGCTGCTTGGAAGTCTCTACCCCTGCCGCCCGATACCCCCGAAGAAGCGACTTTTTCTTCAACGTATCCCCTCATTCTGCCGACAGAACCTTCTAAGGCCCCATCTGAGGCCGCAATATGCTATAACCGGTCGGATAATTCAAAGACCTGGAGAATCGCAATGCCAATACAGCAATGGTCGGACGAAATCATCATTGTTGACCTTCCGGATGAGGTGGAAACGACTAAGGAGCTCGTTTCGGTCGTGGAATTCCTCGCCGATAAAACCAATTTCAACGTAGTCATCGACTTCACCGGCGTCGCCCAAATATCCTCTGCGGGCCTCCTCAGACTGCTCCAACTCCGCCAATTGACCGCTTCGGGGGGCCGTCGGCTTGTCCTCTGCAATATTGACCCTTCAACCGAGGAGCTTTTTTCGGTTACCGGCCTGAACGACGTATTCGATCTCACCGCTGACAAGTTCTCTGCCTTGGCGACGCTGGAGATGATTGGCTGAAACCTGCATTGTCCTGCCCCCATGGCCTGTGCCAACGCCCCATAATCCGCCGCAGAGCCCGGAATTCCCCATTTGGCTCAACACCGCTATTGGTTAGTAACACTTGGTTTTGTACACATCGTCATTGCGGATAGTAGATACTAAGCAGTTTTTTGTTTGACAGGCCAGCTATTATCTGCTAAAATAATGCTATAGTTCTGTGTGGAATTGTGGCAGCCGGGGTATTGGCTGTTGCCATTGACAGGCGGTCGTTCTTGTGCAGAATTGCCAGGAATATTCACTTTCTGATAAAGGAAGAAATGATGAAATGCGCTTCTCTATCTCAGGTTCTTCTGGCGGTTATCCTTGGAGTGCTGCTTTTGCTGCCTGTTGCATGTAACACCGCCCAGCTCGGCGAGACCGAAGCCGAAGGCAGCAGAAGGCATCGGCGAGTGTTCCGCGTCAATCAAAGCGAGTTTATGGCCGATATCGACAGGACAATGCTTTGGGATGAGCCCAGCCGCCTGACCGATAAGCGCATTCCCTAACGGGCATGCCCTATGTCGGATTGCGTTGTCTTTGTGTCAGCCGCAGCGCACACAGGAAGAAGAAAAGACGCTGATAGTTCGGCCTTCCCGCCAATTATCAGTCTATTGTCAGCCAGCCCCCGTTATTCTTTCCTCGCGGGTCATACCATCGGTTCAGTATGTCGCTGCCCCTTGTCTCCTCGATGCTGTTCGCTGCGCCGTCCAGCCACAGGACGTTCGCCCGTCCCCCTGTCTCAAACTGGTCGCTCTTCCTGATGTTGTGCCTGAAAATCCCTCTGTAATGCAACTTTCTAAGTGCGGTATCGCTCTTTTCCCTGAAATGGCTCAGATTCCAATGGTCACTATCGTTGCCGATACAAAACATATCGCCACTATGGTCATCGTCGGCCTGCTCATTTCTTGGCTCAACGTGGTCCGTACAAACGACTACTTCAGCCTGATTCTTGACAGCGTTGGTGTTGAGCTTATCTATGTAACCGTTCAGGCCGTACGCCGCTGTTTGAATTATATCCACTTTCTTGACCTCGGGGGCCAAGGTCGTATAGTTGTACATCAAGTCTTTTGCCAAGAGTTCCGCGAACTGCCTCATGGCCGCGCAACCGAAAATGTCGATGTCTTTGACATAAGCGTTGAAAGCCGTGGCCCAATAGGACCAGTCCTCATCCGGCCCCAAACGTACCGACGTCCTCCTGCCGTCCAGAGTCCACAGGTGCTTATTGCACTTCATGTGATCTCTCGGATCCAGCACATGGAAGTCTGGCATTTTGAAATCTTCCTCCTGGAGATACATAAACATTATGATCCCCACCTGCCTCACGTTCGACCTGCATTTAGCCTCCTCGGCCTGCATCTTGACCCTCCGCAGCGCCGGCATCAATATCGACATCAACAGCGCGATGATGGAGATTACTACCAGCAGCTCCACCAGTGTAAACCCGCGATTAGCGCTTCTGCCTATCCGCTTGGAAACTCCTTTTTCTGTCACGGTAATTCTCCTTTGCTTGAACATGATCTTTTAACTCCTTACATAGTCTGCAACTACCACTCTAAGTCTTCCACGGCAGGCCGGACCAGCCGACCCCGCCTAAGAACATTGAAAAAGCCATAAGCATCTTCGATATAAAGGATGATGCTGGCGGCTCATCTGTTCCACAGGATTCGGATTCAATGTAAAAATTATTATACTGTCTTAAAGGCTCTGCGCCAAGCCCATTTTACGATTTTATCGGCAATTTCTACTTCGTCCAGCAGAACTAACCGCTTTTTTCACGAAAAAACGGCCAAAACAAACGGTGGTCGGTCGAATCTCTTGACTTTTTTGGCTGTTTTCAGGTGGTTCCAGGCCATTTCTCGACCGCCGAAAAGCAATTCTCGGCCCAGTCAACAACCAGCCCTGAAATCTGTGGAGAACTCGCCAGGGATTTGCTATTCTAACATAACTCATTCACCCAGTTGGATTAAGTATGTGCCATGTGCCGTATCAAACGTTGTTATAGGAGAATAATGATATGCTCAGATGCAGAAATCAAGCATGGCCGGCGATAACAATCGTTCTATCCGCTGTTTGCCTCTTCAACGCCCGGGCGGAGGAAGCAAATTACGATGAATCCAAAGTGCCAAACTATACGCTTCCCGACCCCCTCGTCCTCTGCAATGGCGAGAAGGTCCGGGACGCCGAAACGTGGAGACAAAAGCGCCGCCCGGAAATCCTCGAGCTGTTCAGAGAGCATGTTTACGGCAGAGACCCGGGCAAGCCCGGCGCCATGACCTATCTGACAACCTCGCTCGATAGCAAGGCCCTCGATGGCAAGGCCACGCGAAAGGAGGTCGCAGTCTATTTTACAGGAAGGACGCAGGACCCCAGCATGGCTATCCTCATCTACCTTCCCAACAATCAGCCAAGGCCCGTCCCTCTTTTTATCGGCCTGAACTTCTCCGGCAATCACGCCATTAACCCGGACCCCGGAATCGCTCTGTCCAGCCAATGGATGCGGGATAGTAAGGAGCAGGGCGTTGTGAATAATCGAGCCACCGAGGCAGCCCGCGGCAAGAGTGCCGGTCGCTGGCCCGTCGAGAAAATCCTCGAGCGAGGCTATGGCCTGGCCACAATCTACTGCGGCGACATCGACCCCGATTTCCACGATGGCTTCAAAAACGGCGTCCACCCCTTGTTCGACGATCCCGCCCGCTCCCCGCGCCCGGCCGACGCATGGGGTACAATTAGCGCCTGGGCCTGGGGCCTTAGCCGCGCAGTGGACTACTTCGAGACCGATCCCGATATCGATCAGAAGCGAATTGCCGTAATCGGCCACTCGAGACTGGGCAAAACCGCCCTCTGGGCCGGCGCACAGGATGAGCGCTTCGCACTGGTAATCTCAAACGACTCAGGCTGTGGCGGCGCCGCGCTCTCTAAAAGGAGATTCGGCGAAACTGTCAAACGCATCAACACGTCCTTCCCCCACTGGTTCTGCGAAAACTTCAAAAAATACAACGATAACGAAGACAATCTGCCTGTGGATCAGCACATGCTCATCGCC
>JAFGTU010000396.1 GCA_016933985.1 Sedimentisphaerales bacterium
GGCCAGATTATGCAAAACAAACCCAATCTCCAAACCCACAAAATCACCCCAACCTCCTTTGCCGCAAAGAATTACGACAAAAAACCGCGCCGCCGGAATCGAAAAAACAAACCCAATCAAACCCAACTTATCGCGCCAAAGCCTCCGCCGAAGCCGGATCAAAACCAAACTTGTATAGGCGAACCTTGCGTGGAGCCGGATTACCCCCCACCCATTGCGGCACGACATCCCACATACGACATCCGAAATACGAAACTCCCACCACCACCTCGCCATCCCACATACGAAATACGCCATACGAAATACGAAATTCATTCCCCTGCCCCATTCAGCCGAAAAATGTTTGCAGTTCTTGAAGATTATGCTTGCAGGGATTCGATTCTTCTGTATAATTTGTCTTATGAGCCAAACGTGCACAACTTGCTTTCCATTCCAGGCCGTTCTTGGCCTTAGTGCACTGCTCCTGCGCCGGTAGGCGCAAAATACACCCCCCCACAAAAATCCGTTTTCATAGTGTCTCCAGTATCCTGGAGGCCTGTGATATTGCATTTTTCCGTAAATTCGTGGCGTTTTGACCCTTCTTGGGCGATAATCTGCCCCAATCGGTCTTGCACATTTAGGAGAATAAGCAGATGTCTGAAGAAAGAGTTTTGATATTCGATACGACCTTGCGTGACGGCGAGCAGTCGCCGGGCGCATCGTTGTCCATAGCTGAAAAGCTCGAAATCGCCCAGCAATTGGCGGTTTTGGGCGTCGATATTATCGAGGCTGGCTTTCCTGTCTCCTCGCAGGTGCAGTTCGAGGCGACCAGGCTCATCGCCGAGCAGGTGGCCGGACCCGTTATCGCTGGCCTGGCCCGGGCCAATAAGGGTGATATCGAGGCTGCGGGCAAGGCGATAACCCCGGCTAAGAAGAAGCGCATCCACACGTTCATTGCGACCTCCCCGGTGCACATGAAGCATAAGCTCAAGAAGAAGCCCGCCGAGGTCCTGAAAATGGCCGTCGAGGCGGTTACGTTTGCGAAAACCTTCGTCGATGACGTTGAATTCTCGCCGGAAGACGCCTGCCGAACCGAGATGCCCTTTTTGATCGAGGTATTGACCGCGGTAATCGAGGCCGGCGCGACTACCCTGAATATACCCGATACCGTCGGCTACGTGATGCCTTACGAGTACGGCAGGATCATCGCTCAGCTCAAATCCGACGTTCCCGGCATAGACAAGTGCATCATCAGCACCCACTGCCACAATGATCTGGGTATGGCGGTGGCGAATTCCTTAGCGGCGGTCCGCAACGGCGCCCGGCAGGTCGAGTGCACCGTCAACGGCTTAGGCGAGCGCGCGGGCAACGCCGCACTCGAAGAGGTCGTGATGGGTATTCGGACTCGGCCGGACTTCTTCGCTGCGCAAAGCGAGGGCGGCCTGACTACGAATATCAACACGAAAGAGATTTACAAAACCAGCCAGCTTGTTTCGCAGCTTACCGGATTCGTTATCCAGCCGAACAAGGCGATCGTCGGCGCAAACGCCTTCGCCCACGAGGCCGGGGTTCACGTCGATGGAGTATTGAAAGAGCGGACGACATACGAGATTATGACGCCCGAGAGCATCGGCCTGGGCGGCTCGCGAATGGTTCTCGGCAGGCATACCGGCAGGCACGGGTTCGTCGATAGGTGCGCCCAGCTCGGCTTCAAGCTCAAAGAGAACGAAATCGAGCACGCCTACCAGCGATTCCTCGATATAGCCGACAAGAAGAAGGAAGTATTCGACGAAGACTTGGCTGCGATTATCAACGAAGAGATTCACGTCGTCGAGCATGTCTATGACTTGCAGTATCTGCATGTGGCCAGCGGCACGGGGACTCTGCCGACTGCCAGCGTTCGTATAGTCGCGCAGGGCGAGACCCGACAGGCGGCGGCGTGCGGGGACGGGCCGGTCGATGCGGCCTACGAGGCCATCCGCGAGGCAACCGGCCTGTCGCCCAAGCTGGAGAACTACACCATCCGGGCCGTCACCGGCGGTAAGGAGGCGCTCGGCGAGGCGACCGTGCTTATCAGCGACGACGGTAAGAAATTCGTCGGCAGAGGAATCTCGACCGATATCATCGAAGCAAGTGCAAAGGCTTATGTAGATGCGATAAATAGAATGGTCTCCGCACAAAAGCAGGGCGAAGAGCCGGATCTCAAAGTTGAACTGTGAGACCGGAAGTCCGAAATCCGAAACAAATTCGAATGATCGAAATTCGAAATTCAAAACGGGAACCACCCCGACACACCGGGGTAGGCAACTCTCAAAAGGATAAGAAACGATGGGAATGACTATTACTGAGAAGATATTGGCTAAGGCTGCTAACAAGAAGACGGTTCGGCCGGGAGAGTTGATCGATGCGAAGATCGATGTCGTGATGTGTCACGATGTTACTACTCCGGCGGCGATTTCTATGCTTGTTGAGAAGGGGATCGATAAGGTCTTCGATAAGGACAAGATTGTCGTAACGCCGGACCACTTCCAGCCTGCCAAGGATGTTAAGAGCGCCGAATTGCACCGGCGGCTGGACCGCTGGGCGAGGAGGCATCAGATAACGCATTACTACGAGCTTGGCAGGGCGGGGGTTTGCCATGCGCTTCTGCCGGAGCAGGGTCATATTCGGCCGGGCGAAGTGATTGTCGGCGGCGATTCGCACACCTGCACATACGGGGCGTTCGCAGCCTTCAGCACCGGCATCGGCTCAACGGACCTTGCGGCGGCGATTGCCACGGGCAAGCTTTGGTTCAAGGTCCCGGCCTCTATGAAACTGGTCCTCAACGGCTCGCTCGCGCCCGGGGTCTATAGCAAGGACGTTATCCTTGCGATAATCGCGCGAATCGGGACCGACGGGGCGCTATATCAGGCGATGGAGTTTGTCGGGCTCGCCTTGAGCGAGATGAGTATGGAAGCCCGGATGACGATGACGAATATGGCTATCGAGGCAGGCGCCAAGAACGGTATCATGGCCTTCGACGATACGACGAAGCGATACCTCGACGAGCATTTGAAGGACGAAAAAGAATACACCGTCTATGAATCCGATGCCGACGCAGCGTATGTGCGGGTCGAGGAGTTCGACTGCTCGGCGTTTGAGCCGATGGTGGCCCTGCCGCACCTGCCGAGCGGCGGCGTGCCTATCGGCGATTGCGCCGGCGAAGCGATGGACCAGGCATATATCGGAAGTTGCACCAACGGCCGAATCGAGGATTTGCGAATCGCTGCGAAGATTCTCAAAGGCAAAAAAGTCGCCATCCGCACAATAGTAGTGCCCGCGACGCCGACGATATGGAAGCAGGCGATGGACGAAGGATTGTTCGATATATTCTACGACGCCGGCTGCGTAATCTCCGCGCCGACGTGTGGGGCGTGCTTAGGCGGATTCATGGGCGTCCTGGCCGAGGGCGAGAAGTGCGTCAGCACGACAAACCGCAACTTCGTCGGGCGAATGGGACACCCCAAGAGCGAAGTCTATCTCGCCAGCCCGGCTACGGCGGCGGCAAGCGCAATACAAGGCAAACTGACCGACCCACGAGGTTATATTTAACCACAGATTTCACTGATTTGCACAGATTAACGCAGATTTGACCGATATGGAATTTAAGGGATAGTCTTTTGGAAGAGCAATATCCACATAAAGAGTTGACGGGAAAGATCATTGGCGCAGCTATGGAAGTCTATAACACGCTTGGCTGCGGGTTTCTGGAGAGTGTGTACGAAGAAGCGCTGGTGGTCGAATTTCGTCTGCAAAATATCGATTTCGAGAGGCAGAAGTCTCTCGATGTCTTCTATAAAGGCACAAAGGTGAAACAATTTGTGTGCGATTTCCTGGTGGCGGACGACGTGTTGGTTGAGCTCAAAGCGACCAAGGATTTGACCGAGATAGATAAGGCCCAGGTTTTGAATTACTTGAAGTCAACGAATTTGAAGCTGGGATTACTTCTGAATTTTGGGGCCGGCTCATTGCAATACAAGAGAGTAATTAACTAATCCTTGAAAAATCTGTGAAATCTGTGTGTAAAATCTGTGCAATCTGTGGTTAAAGAAAGAGAGCTGTTATGAGTAGAGCACATGTTTATAATCGAGACCATATTAACACCGACGAGATCATCCCGGCCAGGTATTTGAATACGGACGACGAGCAGGAGTTGGCGAAGCATTGTCTTGAGGATTTGGATGAGGGTTTTGTCGATAAGGTGGCCGAGGGCGATATTATTGTGGGCGGGGAGGACTTTGGGTGCGGTTCTTCTCGGGAGCATGCTGTTTGGGCTATTCGGGGGGCGAAGGTGCAGACGGTTATCGCCAGGACCTTTGCGCGGATATTCTATCGCAACGCGATTAACTGCGGATTCTATCTGATCGAATCGCCCGAGGCGCCGGATCATATTAATGACGGTGACGATATCGAGATCAATTACGAGGCCGGGTACGTGATGAATAAGACCACCGGTGCCGAAATAAAGTTCAACCCGCTGCCCGATTTCGCGGTCGAAATAATCAACGACGGCGGATTGCTCGAGCATGTCAAGAAGAGTATGTAGAGATGGGAGGTTAGAACGATGCCGATTGTTGACGGGCAGTATCAGGAACAGATTTCGACGGTGTTCAAGACGAACAAGGAAGCTATCGAGCAGATAACGGCGATTCACTACGCCAAGTGCGTTAAGTGCATGAAGGGCACATTCGAGATGGCCTGGCGGTATTCGGATAAGAAGAAGTAGCTGCGGATCAAGGGATGCCGCAGAAACTCGAAATACGAAGCACGAAATTCGAAACAAATTCAAAAGTCGAATTTTCAAATTACCTAAACGAGCGAAGACGGACTACTTTGCTTGTTGAGAAGGAGCGATGTTGTGGACAGACGTAGATTTCTAAGAGGTCTGGGTGCTGGTGCGGCGATGCTGGCTTTGCCGGGTTGTGCGAGTGCGCGACAAAGAAGGGTGGCGAACAAGCAGCCCAATTTTGTTTTCTTCCTGATTGACGATTTGGGATGGACGGATGTGGGTTGTTTCGGGAGCGGTTTCTATGAGACTCCCAATATCGACAGGCTCGCTTCGCAGGGGATGAAGTTCACCAATGCCTACGCGGCCTGTCCGGTCTGCTCGCCGACTCGGGGCAGCATCCTGACGGGTAAGTATCCGGCACGATTGGGGATAACGCAGTGGATAGGCGGTCCGAACCAGCCGACGGAATACAAGCACTTTATGGATTTGGAGGAGGTGACGATAGCGGAGGCGATGAAGGGCGCGGGCTATGCGACGGCATTTGTCGGCAAGTGGCATTTGGGCAATAAGCCCTACTATCCGGATAAGCAGGGATTCGACGTTAATATAGGCGGCGATTCGTCCGGCTCTCCGCCCACGTACTTCTATCCGTACAAGACCGCCAATCGCGCGCTGGAGGAGATGCCGGCGGGCGGGGAGGAAGGTGAGTACCTGACGGATCGGCTGACGAGTGAATCGCTCAAGTGGCTGGATGCGAACAGGGACAAACCTTTCCTGCTGTACCTCTCACATTATGCCGTGCACACGCCGATACAATCGAAGCTGGCTCTGACGGATAAGTACAAGGCCAAGGTTGGGAAGCTGCCTAAGACGGACGGGGCGAAGTTTACGCCGGTCTATGGGAAGTACAGGACGAAGATGGTTCAGGATAACGCCGCTTATGCGGGGATGGTGCAGAGCGTGGATGAGAGCGTCGGGCGGGTGATGACCAGGCTCGAAGAGCTCGGCGTTGCGGATAATACGATAGTCATATTCATGTCGGACAACGGGGGGCTCTCCACTGTTCCGAATGAGGGGCCGACGTGCAATCTGCCCCTGCGCGCGGGCAAGGGGTGGCTCTATGAGGGCGGGATTCGCGAGCCGATGATCATCAAGTGGCCGGGCGTTGTCCAAGCGGGCAGCGAGTGCGGCGAGCCGGTGACGAGTACGGATTTCTACCCGACGATGCTTGAGATGGCGGGGATGCGGCTGCGGCCTGAGCAGCACGTTGACGGAGTGAGCCTGGTTCCGCTGCTTACTGAAAAAGGCAAGCTCAAGCGCAAAGCGATATACTGGCATTATCCGCACTATCACGGCAGCGGCAATCGCCCCAGCGGCGCGGTGCGGGCCGGGGATTATAAACTTATAGAATGGTATGAAAACGGGGCCGTAGAACTGTATAATCTGCGGGACGATATTTCGGAAAAAGAAGACCTGGCCGAGAAGATGCCGCAAAAGGCCGCTGAGCTGAAGGCGATGCTGGCCGAGTGGCTAAAGCAGGTAAATGCGAAAATGCCGGCGTCAGAGCCGCGAAATGACTTCGAGGTGTTCGAAGAGGCGCGGCGAGAACAGCAGGCGAATAAACGATAGTTTCTTTACAGCAAGGAGATTTTGAAGTGGGCAAGAGTTACAGTATTGCGGTTATACCGGGCGACGGGACTGGGCCTGAGGTTACGGCGGAGGCGGTTAAGGTTTTGAAGGCGGCGGCGAAGAAATTCGGGTTTAAGGTTGATCTGACCGAGTTTGACTTCGGCGGCGAGAGGTATAAGAGGACCGGCGAGACCCTGCCCGATAGCGCGGTCGCGGAGCTTCGCAAGTTCGATTCGATATTGCTCGGCGCTATCGGGCATCCGGATGTTGCGCCGGGGATATTGGAGAAGGGGATACTCTTGAAGGCTCGGTTCGAGCTGGACCAGTATATCAACCTTCGCCCGGTCAAGCTGTATCCGGGGGTAGAGACTCCGCTGAAGAACAAGGGGCCGGAGGATATCGACTTTGTCGTTGTGCGAGAGAACACCGGCGACGCCTATACCGGCACGGGCGGATTCACGATGAAGGGCACGCCGAACGAGGTGGCGGTGCAGTCTGCTGTCTATAGCCGGTTTCAGGTGGACCGCTGCCTGAAGTACGCCTTCGAGTACGCCCGCAGGCACGGCAAGAAGGCGAGGGGGCGGGGCGATAAGAATACGCTGGCTCTTAGCGGCAAGACGAATGTGCTGACGTATATCTACGATCTTTGGGAGCGGGCCTTTCACGAGATGGGCAAGGCCGAGTACCCCGAGATCAAGCGGGAGTATTACCACGTTGATGCGACGTGCATGTGGTTCGTGAAGAATCCGGAATGGTTCGACGTTATTGTAACGGGCAATATGTTCGGAGATATCATCACCGACTTGGGGGCAATGATCCAGGGAGGTATGGGCATCGCGGCGGGCGGGAATATCAACCCCGAGGGCGTGAGCATGTTCGAGCCTATCGGGGGCAGCGCGCCGAAATATACGGGCAAAGGGGTAATCAATCCGCTGGCGGCTATATGCGCGGGGGGGATGATGCTGGAAACCTTGGGCGAGGAGAAGGCGGCGGGTGCGATTGAGCAGGCGGTTATGTTCGTAACGGCCAACAAGCTCGAATCCCTCCAGGCCGGCCGGATGGGATATTCGACCAGCCAGGTCGGAGACCTCGTAGCCGAGAAGGCGGCAGAGTAGGAGCTTGACAGAGGGGGTTTCCTGCGGTAGCATCCTGAGTTCTGTCAATTCCCTGGGATTTGGGGTGGGCAAACCGGCTGCAATGCTGAACGTGAAATATGTGATTTGAATATGGAAATAAAGGCCTTCAGGGCGTATAGATTCGATTCTGCGGTTGTTGGGGATGCGGGCGACTGCATTGCGCCGCCTTACGACGTGATCGGTGCAGAGCAGCAGGAACGGCTCTATGCGCGGAACGAGCACAACATTGTGCGGATAACCAGGGCCAAGAGCTTCGCCGGCGACAACGACACGGACAATCAATATACGAGGGCCAGGGGCTACCTCAACGCCTGGATTGCCAGCGGGGCCTTGAAACAGGATTCGGCTGAGGCTATTTACGGGTACGTGCAGGATTACGACCTCGGCGGGACTCATTTGCAGCGGCTTACCTTCATCGCGCTGGCCAAGCTTGAGGATTTCGGGAAGATTGTCAAGCCGCACGAGGAGACCCTGGAAAAGCCTATGCGTGATCGGCTGAACCTCACCAGAGCCACGTCGGCGCAGTTCGGGCTGGTCTTTATGCTCTACAACGACGAGCGGGGAATTGCCGATCGGGTCATCGAGCGTGCGGCGGCGGGCGAGGCCCTGATAGACTTTAGCGACGAGCAGGAAGTACGGCATCGGCTGTTTGGCATAACAGCAAGTGAGGATGTGGAGGCAATTGTGCGAATGATGCGGGACAAGAGCGTTATCATCGCGGACGGGCATCATCGCTACACGACCGGGCTGACGTACTCGCGGGAGAATTCAAATCCTGCGGCGAAGTATCAGATGCTTGCATTTACGAATATGGCTCACGAGGGTCTTATAGTGCTGGCGACGCACCGGCTCGTGGCCAACCTCGACGGATTCGATATGGAGAAGCTGATCGCCGATCTGGGGAAAGACTTCGAGGTTACGGCGACGGCCTTCGAGGACGAAGATTCCAAAGCCGATGCGAAGGGCGAGGTGCTGGCCGCGATGAAGGGGGAAATGGACAAGGGGCGAAGCGCTTTTGTAATCTATGGCGGGGACGGGGCCTTTTATCTTGCGGTGCTGAAAGATGCCCGCGCGATGGATTCGGCGGCTCCGGAAAGAAGCGCGGCGTACCGGTCGCTGGATGTGGCCGTGCTGCACAAGCTCATACTCGAGGAGCTGCTGGGCATCGACGAGCAGTGCCGGATCAGGGGCGAAAACCTCGAATATGTAAAAGGCACGCCCAACGCAATCGACGATTCGATTGCGCGGGTCGATGCGGGCCAGATACAGGCGGCGTTCTTTATGAACCCGATAAGGATGAGCCAGCTTATAGGTGTTACCGATGCCGGCGAGAGAATGCCGCAGAAATCGACTTACTTTTATCCCAAGATGTTCACGGGATTGACTATTAACAAACTGTAGTATTTTGGAGACTTTGAAAAATGGCAGACTGGAAGAACCCGCCGAGATTGTTCATCCCCGGCCCGGTGATGGTGGTTGATGATGTGCTGCAGCAGCTTGCGCGTCCGACGCTGGGGCATCGCGGCAAAGAGTATGCGCAGCTCCACGGCGAGACGGTGGAAATGCTCAAGAAGATTCTTTTCACGAATCAGCATGTCTTTCTATCGACGTCATCGGCGTCGGGTATATGGGAGGCGGCGGTTCGCAACTGCGTGGCGCCCGGCGAGACGCTCCTGGCGACGGGATGCGGGGCTTTTAGCGACAAGTGGGCCGACGTGGCCCGGAGCTGCGGAGCGAATGTCGATGAGCTGAAAGTCGATTGGGGCAAGCCTGTTCTGCCGGAAATGATCGACGAGAAATTAGCGACGGGCAAGTATGCCGCGATTACCCTCGTCCATAACGAGACGAGTACGGGCCTAATGAATCCGGTCGCCGAGATAAGCAAGATGATGAAAAAGAAATATCCCGACGTCCTTGTCTTTGTGGATACGGTCAGCGGAATGATCGGGCTGCCTCTGAAATTCGACGAATTGGGCTGGGATGTCGCGTTCGCCTCGGTTCAGAAGGCGTTTGCCATTCCGCCGGGATTCGCGGTGGCCGTGGTGAGCAACCGGGCGCTTGAGAAGAGCAAAAAGGTGCCCAGTCGCGGATACTACTTCAACTTTGAGCTTTGGGCGGATGCCGCGCAGAAGAATCAGACCCTCGTTACGCCGAGCATACCGCACATTATGGCGCTGAACTACCAGTGTCATAAGCTGGTGAAAGAGGGCATGGAGAACGTCTGGAAGCGGCACGCGAAAATGGCCGACTTTGTAAGAAGCTGGGCGAAGGAGAAATTTGGACTCTTCTGCGAGGAGAAGTATGCCTCGAACACCCTAACGGCAGTCAAGAACACCCGTGGGATCAATGTCGGCGAAGTCATCTCAGCAGTGCAGAAGAAGCACAACACCGCCTTTGGAAACGGCTACAAGAAGCTAAAAGAGCAGACCTTCAGAATCGCACACATGGGCGATATCACGATGGACGATTTGAAGGAGCTGTTAGGTTGGATCGACGAAGAAATCGGCTAAGCCATCCTATGATTTAGAAAACGGTGGGCAGTGCCCACCCTACGTATTTGAGAGCCCCGGTTAGCAACGGGGCTCTTTATTTTTAGCTGAATGCCGAGAAGGCAGCAAAATAATGAAATTCCTTGTTGCCAAAAGGCACACATTGTACTATACTTGAAATATGAAGCACTTTGACTGGAATGCCGATAAGAATGAAGAACTGCGATCCGCGCGAGGCATAACATTCGAGGAAGTCGTCTTTTCGGTGGTGCGGGGCGGATTGCTGGATATTATCGAGCATCCAAATCCGAAGAAGTATCCGGGCCAGAGAATACTTGTCGTGGATGTTGACGACTACGTTTATTTGGCGCCTTTTGTCGAGACGGACGAAGTCGTATTCCTCAAAACAATAATCCCAAGCCGGAAAATGACTAAGAAATACCTTGGAGACGATAATCGTGAAACTCAGTAAAGAAGAAAAAGCGATCCTTGAATCTGTGGAGCGAGGCAAGGCCAAATCGGTCCCGCGGCTCAAAGAAGAGATCGAACGTTACCAGGACTATGCCAAGGCCACGTTTGGCAAGGACAAAAGAGTGAACATCAGAATCTCAGAGAGGGACCTCATCAAAATCCAGCAAAGAGCGCTCGAAGAGGGGTTGCCCTATCAGACTCTGATCTCAAGCATACTGCACAAATTCGTGGGCGGCCGGCTCATAGAGAAGCCTTCCTGAATCATCTGAGAGCGGGGATGTAGTGTTGGAACATTCGGTATGGGCCCGAGGGCTAACCGGGGCCGTTTTCCCGCCTACGGCGTCAAACCTTAGGGGGCGATGGGATTATTTTTTGCGGAATTGTGTATGAGGGAAGGGTGGAGGGTATCTATATATTATGAAAGGTATGGGCAGCGAACGAAGGCAAAATGAGGCGGTGCTGGCTTGTGCGGCGCGAGAAGGGGATAGGGAGGCGCTGCGTGAGCTGCTGGTTCGCAACTGGGGCTGGCTTCGAGGCCTGGTCTATAGTGTTGTGGGCGGCGCGCAGGACGTTGACGACTGCCTGCAGGATATATGCGTTCGCGTGCTTGATAAGATAGATAGTCTTCGGGAGCTGGAGCGTTTTCGGCCCTGGCTGGCGGTGATTGCCAGACGGCAGGCCTTGAAGTTTCGCCGGCAAAGAAGACGGCGGCCCGTGTCGCTCGACGAGGAAGCGGTTAAGGGATGGGCCGATGAAAGAGCCGAAGGGTTCATTGAGAATATGGAGCGAGCCGAGCGCTGCAGGCAGATCTTGGAGGCGACCGCGGCGCTGCCACAGAAGTATCGCGAGGTCTTTGTGCTGGCGCATTCGAGCGAGCTTACATACGGACAAATGGCTGAGGTACTGGATGTGCCGGTGACGACGATGCAGATTCGGCTGGCGCGGGCGAGAAAGATGATTCTTAACAAGGTGACAAGCAACAGTAAGAACAGGGTGGCAGAAAGATGAATATCACAGACGATATGCTGGAGATACTGATCGGCAAATATATCGACGGCGAGATTACGCCGAGCGAGCAAGGGATGCTCGACGGGGCAATGGAAAAGGATTCGAAAGTCAGGGAGCTTTTGGAGCAGTTGACTGAGCTGCATGGGGCGAGCGCTGAGGCGATTGGCACGGAAGTTCTGGATAGTGGCAAGTCGGCCGAGGAGATTATCGATCTTGCGTGGCAAGGCAAGCGACGCCGTTGGGCGAAGATATTTAGCGGCGGCACTTTGCGGTTTGCGGCAGGCCTGGCCGCCGGGCTTTTAATCGGATTTGTGCTGCACTTTGTACTCTCGGACGATTCGCAGGGACGAGGCGATGAGATTGAGCGGAGAGTGCTTGCGAATGATACGGCGGATCAAATCGAATTTCAAAGAGCGACGCCCTCGCCGGCGGGCAGGGATGTTATTCGCAATGTGGATTACTATGGTTTTACGGATGAGGACGGGGGCCAGTGGCTTCTCGAGGGGCTGCGCGAGAACATGGTCAGGCCTGCGGCTTATTACGGGGACCTATAGAGAATTGTGAATTTAGAATTTTGAATGAAGAAAGGGTAGAATTATGAAGATTCGGAATTCCTTGATGATTGTTTTGGCGGTGTTGGTCTGCTGTGCCGGTGCGGTGTGCGGCGAGTCGGAGCCGGGTGAAGGCAAGGGATATATCGGGATTCGGATGGACGCCAGACCGCTTCCGGAGCTGCTCATCAAGCACTTGCGGCTTGCCGAAGACCAGGGGGTGCGGATACAGAACGTCGGCGTGGGCACGCCTGCCGATAAGGCTGGGCTTGAACGCGATGATATCATCATCGGCCTGAACGGCAAGGATGTCACCGATAACAAGGAGTTCGCCGAGACGGTGCAGAAAGCGGGGGTCGGCGAGGAGATTTCTTTGGAGATTATTCACTTGGGTGAACGCAAGACCGTCAAGCTGGAGCTGGCGTCGTTTGCCGCGGACTCCGATTTCAAGGCCAAGTTTCCGCCTGAGCCGGAGATCGTGCAATCGTGGCAGCCCGGCCGGATGTTTCGGCTGATGGACGATTCGCAGGGGTGGATACAGGTCGGCCCCGACGGCTCGGTCCGTGGCGGGGGCGGCGGATTCGGAATAGGAGACGGAGGATTCATCGGTAGTGAAAACGATACGTTGGAAAGCCATATCAACAAGGTCTTTAAGGAGCTGTACACGTATCACTACTCCACGGATGGGGATGATTACACGATTACAATTGAAGGCGATCCGGACGACGAAGATACCTATATCATAGTCGATGCGGGCGATTCGCATTTCAAGAGACCGTTGAAGGACATCGACAAGCTCCCGAAGAAGTATCAACAGGCCGCCGAGCAGGCGGTAAAAGGGGCCCGCAGGGCGGCTAAAACAAGGCAGCGTGGGTGGAAACCGACACTGCCGCAGTGGCCCGACTTGCGGGGATGGCAGTTCAACCAGGGACCGGGGCAGCCGGGCTTGCCCCAATTAGCACCCGACAACGATATGCTCAAGCGGATAGAAAAGCAGATGCAAGATATACAGAAGCGGATCGAGCAACTTGAGAAAGAGCGTAGCAGGAATCCCGCACTGGAAGATCAAAAGGGCGAGGAAAAGGAACTGCACGAGCAGGAATCCGGCGATTCGCAAGCGCCCGGAGAAGAGAAGATATGATTGGCTGATGTGCCGTCGTCAGATTTCCCAGTTCAGTTTTTCCCGGGCGCGGAAGTAGAACCTGCCGAGCAGGTGCGATGCGACCATGCTGAGGTAAATGCCGACCAGCTTTAAGAAATGGTCCATTACCCAGTTTCGAGGAAGGACGTATATCAAGAAAGGTATTACGAAAGCGGGCAGATAGAAGAACACAGCCAGGGCGAGGTATCTGAAAAGCGTGCTGAGGATCGAAGCTATAATCAGGATGGGGTTGAGAGCCGTGAGCGAGTCGAACATGATCACGGAGAGCCACGCCATTGGGAATAGGAAGGCGCCGCATCCGTAGAGTATCCAGAAGGTTCCGTCGATTCGGCGGGTGTAAAACAGATAGGCAATGACGGGGATAGCGGCGATAGCGATGCAGGCGATGACCCGCCCGACGATGCAGACCAGCTCCCAGAATCCGGGGGTATTGCCCGCCGTCTCGGGTGCGCGCAATCCGCCGAGGGCGCTGTCGCGGACGCACTCAGAGAAGTACCACCACAGATAACAAAAGAGCGTGGCTCCCAGGAGAGAGCGTATAATCAGAAGGAGCACGAGAAAGACGATGCCGGGGGGAAAGGCC
>JAFGTU010000397.1 GCA_016933985.1 Sedimentisphaerales bacterium
GCGGCGAAGGGATACTGCCTCGTTCTGGATTGCGGCCGGGGGCGGCTGGCTTATGAGCTGGCGAAGGCGACCGAGCTGAAGATAATCGGCGTCGAGCCCGATGCCGCGAACGTCGCGGCGGCGCGAAAAGCCATCGATAGAGCGGGCCTCTATGGGCGCATCGCGATTCACCATCGCCCCTCCACTCAGTTGCCATATACGAAATACTTCGCCAATTTGATTGTCTCGGACGGCGCGCTTCGCACAGGCGAGCTTGCGGCTTCGCCCAAAGAGATTTTTGGCCTTCTTCGCCCCGCCGGCGGCATGATTGTGTTCGGTACGCCCGCCGGCAAAGGTGTTCGAGAGCGGCTCGAAGACTGGGGCCGATCGGAGATTCCAGGCTGGAAAGTTCGCAAGAGCGGCGATATGCTCTGGGCCTCGGCGAAACGTGCGAGTCTGGCCGGCTCAGGCGAGTGGACGCATATTCACGCAGAGCCGGGCAACTCGGCCTGCAGCGGAGACAGGCTTGTCAAGGGAGCGATGGCTGTTCAATGGTTTGGCAGACCGGGGCCTGAGCCTATGATCGACCGCCACCACCGCAACGTCCCCCCGCTCTTCAAGGACGGACGGCTATTTGTGCCCGGCGACTGCATTGTCTTCGCCGTCGATGCCTATAACGGGACCATCCAGTGGGAGGTTGAGATTCCGAGCTCCCGGCGGCTTGGGGTGTTTCTCGATTCGGGAAGTATGGCTGTTGATGAGAAGCTGCTTTATGTTGTTGCGGAGGATATGTGTCACGGGTTCGACGTCGGCACGGGCCGGCGGCGAGTGACGTATCCTGCGCCGCAATTGATTGATGAGCAGGCGAGCGAGTGGGGCTATCTGGCATACTCCGGCGACGTGCTCCTGGGCAGCGGCAGGCGGAAGGGAGCCTCCTACACAGAGACCAGCTACGATGCCGACAACTCGCTCTGGCATCAAGACATGAAGCTGGTGACAAGTGACTATGTCTTCGCGATGAAGCAAGAGACGGGCCGGACGCTCTGGACATACAAAGACGGTCTTATACTCAATACTACGATTGCGCTGGGCGACGGGCGGATGTACTTCATCGAGACGACCAGCCCGGCGGCTCTGGCCGACAAGCTCGGCAGGATGCCTGTCAAGCAGCTCCTCGACGGCGGCGAGCAGTATCTCGTTGCGATCGAGATCAAAACAGGCCGCGTAGTCTTCAGAAACAAGATCGACGCGAGCAATTTCGCCGAGCCAATCTATCTCAACTACGCCGGGGGCATTGTGCTGTTGAGCGGCTCAAGGCTCGTCGGCGAAGTTATCCGCTACTACTACGACGCCTTCGATAGTCTTCTTGGCGTGACGCTCTGGAGTGTGAGCCACGATACCGACCTGGCCGCCGACGGCGGCCACGGCGAGTACAACCGCCACCCAACCATTATTGATAACACAGTCTATGCCTGGCCCTATGCTTATAACCTCCGGACGGGCGAGCGCCTGGCGGCCTGGAAAATGGATCGGCGAGGACACGGGTGCGGAGGCGTCTCGGCTTCGGCGCAGTGCCTCTTCTGGCGGGGAGGAAATCCCTGGATGTACGACCTGGGCGAAGACGGGGGGCCCGCGCTCCTTACCGCCGTCACAAGGCCCGGATGCTGGATAAATATTATCCCCGCAGGGGGACTGGTGCTTATCCCCGAAGCGAGCTCAGGCTGCACCTGCGGGTTCTCAGTGCAGACCTCGATGGCCTTTATCCCAGAAGAGGCGTTGAATTAGATCTTCGCCACCAAGACACTAAGGCACTAAGAGCGTGTGTGAGAAGTGGCACGGCCATCCTGGCCTTGTGTTTCACCAGGGAATCCGCTCGTAGGAAAAAGACCAATTACAGGGCCAGGCCTGTCCCGAGCATAGTCGAGGGGATGGCCCTGCGACGCATGGGCAAGATGCCCATGCCACAACAGAAGGGCTTCTCACACACGCTCTAAGAAAGAAATCAACGGCCAATTCACACAAAGCGCCATCGGACGCAAATAGCTTGGAGGCGAGCTTACGGTCGGGGCTTGGGAGGACAGGGGACGAAGAGTTCGTGGAATTTCTCCGCTATATCCGCGTGCTGGCAGAGGGTTTGGCCTATCAGGACTGCTCTTACGCCGACTCTTATCAGTTTTTCGACGTCTTGGCGGGTCTTTATTCCGCTTTCGGCTACAAGCTCAGTTGTGCTATCGAGCAGGTCGGCTAATCGGCTGGTCGTGTTGAGATCGACCTGCATTGTGGTCAGGTCGCGGTTGTTGATTCCCAAGACGCTATTGCCCCTTTTCGGAAAGCCGATGAGGCTGCGGACGTTCAGGAGCGTATCGGCCTGGTGCACTTCGAGCAGGACCGTGAGAGTCAGCTCGGATGCGGCAATCATTAAGTCCATAAGGTCGGCGGGCTTGAGGGCCTCGGCTATCAGCAGTATCGCATCGGCGCCGGCGGCGCGGGATTCATAGACCTGCCATAAATCAATGATGAAATCCTTTCGCAGCACCGGCAAATCCACAACTTGCTTTATCTGCTCGATATATTCGAGTTGGCCCTGGAAGTATTTTTCGTCGGTGAGGCAACTTATGGCGTCCGCGCCGCACCTCTGATAGATCTGCGCGACTGCAACGGGATCGAAGTCCTTGCGAATCAGCCCGGCCGAGGGCGAGGCCTTCTTGACTTCGGCGATGACGTTAATCCCTCTCGGATTAGGCTTGGTGACGGCCTTGTAGAAATTGCGGCATCTCGGCAGAGAAGCGGCACGGTCTTTAAGCTCGTCGAGGCTTGTCTGCGACCGCCGGGATTCAACTTCGATCCGCTTATCGGCGATTATCTTGTCTAATATATTGCCCACGTCACTTAATCCCTATGCCCTTGAAAAAGGTATAGCAGAATACACCGTCATCCTCTGCGGCTCTGTAGAGGCCGGCTATGCCCCTGTCCCACGCCCGCTCTTCCATCATTCCACAAGCCAATACATCCTTTTTGACGCCCTCCACCATAGCAGTGAACGTATTCTTCGTGAATCCTCGCACAATCTTTAGTCGGCTTTCGGTTGATCCTTGTCAGTGAGCTTCACGAAGGTCATTCTCAGCTCGCTGAGCGTGCTCTTGAGTACCCGCTCTTCATCCTTGCTGAGATTTCCTTTGGTCTTCTCCTCGACGGTTGCGAGCATATCGATATTGAACCGGGCGATTTCGAGGTCCGGCTCGGGCTGCTCTTGTCCTTCGACGGCCATTAGCCCCATTGAATAGACGGCCTGGGTAGCCAGGGTACTCACCAGTGCGGCGAAATTGCCCGGGGGCACGCGGCCTCGCGTCTGCTTTTTCTGCTTCTTCTCCTGCTCAACGGCTTTTTCGGCCTTTTCCTGTGCCGCCAATATCTCCTTTTCCTTTTGCGCCTCGGCCTTCCAGTCTTCATCGACTATGATTTTAGGCTCTTCTTCTATCTTCTCGTCTTTGACCATAATTCATGCACCTCTGCAAATATTGCCTCTTTCGATTACTTGCGATACTTTTTCATACTCCTATCGACGTCGCGTTTCTGGTCGCGTTCCGTGATGGTCTTTCTCTTGTCATACTGTCTTTTTCCTCTCGCAAGGGCGAGCTGGGCTTTGGCTAAGCCTCGGTCGTTGAAATAAACCTTCAACGGCACCAGGGTGAAGCCCCGCTGTTCGAGCTTTATCGTTATTTTGCGGATTTGCGCCTTGTGGAGCAGTAGTTTTCTGTCCCTGAGCGGTTCGTGGTTGTAAGTCGATGCCTGTGCGTATTGGGTGATGGATGCTCCGACGAGCCAGCACTCGTCATTGCGAATCCTTGCGTAGGAGCCGTTGAGATCCGCCTGGCCCTCGCGCAGCGACTTGACTTCCGTGCCCAGCAATTGCAGCCCGGCCTCGAACTTCTCGACAAGCTCGAAATTGCGGTAGGCCTTCTTATTGACCGCCGCTGCGCTGCTCTTATCTTTGTCAGGTTTTGCCGCCATGTGCGCAATAGTAGCAGTGAAAAGTGAATTATGCAAGAGCCGGGTCGAAGGCCCGCGATCTAAACTCACAGCGCTCTCAAGCCTTCTTTTCTTGGCTGTTC
Organism: Sedimentisphaerales bacterium; assembly: GCA_016933985.1. Taxonomy (GTDB): domain Bacteria; phylum Planctomycetota; class Phycisphaerae; order Sedimentisphaerales; family Anaerobacaceae; genus JAFGCD01. The sequence goes on from JAFGTU010000397.1 coordinate 4,092, forward strand.
GGTTTCTTGACCGGCCAAGGCTGGACGCCGACTCTCTCGGCCCAGCTTTCCCACATAGCCTTCAACTCCTCGACCTTCTGCGGAATCTCCTCGGCCAGGTTGTTCAGCTCGGTTCGGTCGGCTTCGAGGTCGTACAGCTCCCATCCGCCCGGATGCCTGGAGACGAGCTTCCACTTTCCCTTGCGCACGGCGCGGTTGCCCTCGTGCTCCCAGTAGATGGCTTCGCGGTCAATCGGCTTATTATCGAAGGCGGGCACGAGGCTGCGCCCCTCCATCGGGATTATCTTATTGCCGTTGTATTCAGCCGGATAGCTCGCGCCGGATACATCGACGCAGGTGGCCATAATATCGATCAGATGTCCGGCCTGGCGGCGCAGCTTGCCCCGCTCCTTTATCCGTGCGGGCCAGTGGGTTATCAGCGGCGTCGAGATGCCGCCCTCGTGGACCCAGTGCTTGTAGAGGCGGAAGGGGGTGTTCGAGGCGTTTGCCCAGGGCTTTCCGTAGGCGATATATGTATCGGCCGGTCCCGGCATTACACCGTGGCCGGTGCGGACAGGGCGGCCATCGCGCGTGACTGTCGGCTGCATCCTGGTCTGCAATTCGTCTTTGCCCATCGGTTTCAATACTGCCAGCTTTGAAGGGTCAGGTTTGACCGGGCCTTGGCTGCCGTACTCTTCGGCGCACCCGCCGTTGTCGGCGAGGAAGAAAACAAGCGTATTCTCGAACCTGCCCGTGCGCTTCAATTCGGCGACGATGCGCCCGATGCCCTGGTCCACGCAATCGACCATAGCGGCATAAACCTCCATTCTCCTCTCGAACCATTCCTTGTCCTCGGCCTCGCTCCATGCCGGCACGTCCGGATCACGGGGCGTGAGCTTCCACCTGCTATCGACAATGCCCATTTCGATCATTCGCTTGTGGCGTTCCGCGCGGAGAGCGTCCCAGCCTTGTGAGTATCGCCCCTTGTACTTGGCGATGTCGGTAGGCTTGGCGTGCATGGGCCAGTGCGGCGCGGTATAGGCGACATACATGAAGAAGGGCTTATCGGCATGGTCCTTCTGGTGGTCCGCAATGAATGTCACGGCGTTGTTGGTTATCGCATCGGTGTAGTAGAAGTCTTCGCCCGGAGGGATTTGCGTGTTGTCGCGGGTGAGCGAATTGGGGTCGTAGTAGCTGCCCGCCCCGTGGATCGTGCCGAAGAAGCGGTCGAAGCCCCGCTGGCA
>JAFGTU010000398.1 GCA_016933985.1 Sedimentisphaerales bacterium
AGCGGCCTTCTCCACGCCCCACTCGAAAGACTTGTCGGCATGCCGCACGTATTCCATGTTGACGCCAATAGAAACCTTGCCCATTACATAACCTCCTTATCGTGCTCTGACTTCTCTTTGTTCCCTATAAGAGCGGGACAACAATATTCACATTCCCCCCTAAACGGGGGTATTGGCTATGGCGTTATTTTACCCGATGTGCGGAATTACACAAGCTATCTTGCATGGTCAATTGCTGCGTGGTGAAATCTTCGGGCTTTGGGCAGGATTCGAGCTGTTCTTATCCTATTGGGCCATCGAACAGGGGGACCTTGTGGATGTTGGTTAGTCCCATGACGTCTTTTAGGTAGTCGATTAGGGCTGGTAGGTGGTCGAGGGTCAGGAACAGCAGGGACAGGATGGCGATGACCCACATGGCGCCCCTTATCTCCTTGAATTTGCCGGAGACGATGTTTATGACGGTGAAGGAGATAAAGCCGAATGCCAGGCCGGTGCTTATGCTGTAGCTCAGGGCGATCATTACCATAATGACAAAGGCGGGAAATGCCTCGTGGAGGTTATCGAAGTCGATTTTTTTGACCTCCTTCATCATAAACAGTCCGACCATAATAAGGGCCGGGGCCGTTGCGTAGGGCGGAACGACGCCGACCAGCGGGACGAACAATAGGGCGATGAGGAACAGGATGCCGGTGACTATCGAGGTCAGGCCCGTTCTTCCGCCCTGTTCGATGCCGGCGGCTGATTCTATATAGGAGGTGGTGGTTGATGTGCCGAGGGCGGCGCCGATCATTGTTGCGACGGCGTCGATAGCGAGGAGCCTGTCGAGGCCCTTGATGTGGCCCTCTTCATCGACCATTTCGGCCTGGTGGCAGCAGCCGACTAATGTGCCGATGCTGTCGAAGAGGTCTATGAACATCAGCGTGAAGATGGTTCCGGCAAAGCCCCACTTGACAGCGCCGAGAATATCGAGCTTCAAAGCGACGGCCTGCAGATTCAAATCGAGTGCGAAGTATTGCTGGGGCATCTCGACCTTGCCGAGCAAGGCTGCTACGCCTGTGGCGGCGAGGATTCCGGCGACGAGTCCGCCGCTTATTTTGAGCATTTCAAAAATGATCATCACAAGCAGGCCGAACAGGCCAATCAGAATGGTGCTGTTGAGGGGGCCGGCCTTGACGAGGGTGTATTTGTCGCCGACCACTATGCCCAGTTTGACCAGGCCCATAAAGGTGATGAACAGACCGATGCCGACGGCGATTGCCGAAATCAGCGACGGCGGGATTGCCTCGACGAGTCTTCTTCGCAGTCCGAGCAGTGTCAGTATCAGGAAGAAGAGGCCGGAGAGAAAGACCGCGCCCAGGGCCGTTTGCCAGGTCATTCGGCCGGACAGCAGTAGCGATGCGAAGAAGGCGTTTAGCCCCATTCCAGGGGCCATCGCAATGGGCGCCCGGGCGACTATTCCCACGATAAGCGTGGCGGCAGCGGTGGCGATGCAGGTGGCCGCAACGAGGGCCTGCTTATCCATCCGGGCGATACCCGGCGCTTCAATCCCTTCCAAACTGAGAATGGACGGGTTGACGAAGATTATGTAGGCCATTGTAAGGAAGGTCGTCAGTCCCGCGACGAATTCGATTCTTATGCTCGTGCGTTTCTGCTTCAATTCGGGATGTTTCTCTGTCATATCGAATTTACCTTTAAGTCAAGTTACTCGGCGCCGGCCTTCTCGGTAGTGTCGGGTGAAGAGGCGGCCAGGAGCATCATTTCCGAGACGAGGCTCGACGAGTTCTGTGCGGCCAATATGTAGAACATCTGTTTATCGACGACGGCTCCGGCGTCGGCGTTATCGCTGATGCTGCGTATGACGACGTGCGGGATGTTTCTCTGGCGGCAGATCTGGGCGACGGCGGCGCCTTCCATCTCGACGGCGTCGGCATCGAGTCGCTTACGGAGATCCAGGCACTTCTCTTCGGATGCAACGAATGTATCGCCGGTTACGACGACGCCGGTCAATACTCTCGGCTCTCTGGGGCCGTGGACGGTATCGATCTTTCGCAAGCCCACTTTCTCGCCCGCCCGCTCGGCCAATTTCACGAGTTCTTCATCGGCGTGAAAGAAGACGGGATTCTCTATGCCGGTGAGCGGATTTTTGACGCCCCTGAAGAACAGCCCCTCGGGCCAGATTGTCCCCATGTCGTGGTGGGCCGTTTTGTGGGCTATGACAATATCGCCCGGCTGCAGGTTTGGGTCCACGCCGCCTGCTATGCCGGTGAAGATTACCTCTTTCGGCTTGAAGTGCTCTATAAGCAGCGTGGTGGTCATGGCGGCGTTTACCTTGCCGACTCCGGTCCATACTGTCACGACATCCCTGCCGTTCATCCTGCCCGCGGCGAATTTGATCCCTTCTATTTCGCACTCTTTCCGGTCGGTCAGTTTGTCCTGGAGGAGCGTGATTTCCGCATGGAATGCCCCGAGTATGGCAGTGACGTCCGCAATCCCGGCCGGCTCCGCCTCGGCGGTCTCGTTGCTGAGAAGCTCGGCGTTTTGCGCCGGGGGGGTGGTCTTGCACGAGCAGGTCGCCGCTATTGCTGATATGCAGGCAACCAGCAATAGCATGCTTTGTCTCATAGTTGTTCCTCATCATCAGCCGGCTTATTTCGAGCCGGCCTGGTTTTCCGTCGATGGGCCGTCCCAGCCCAATTTCTTGAACCGTCCCCACTCGCTCCAGGACATCCCCGCGACGTTGACCGCAAAGTGATTATTCTGAAAGATATCGCGCATCATCAGAAATTTTTTGTCGAGCAGCTCAATTGCCTGCGTTCGCTCGGCCGGCTCGAGCCGTCTTTCGCCGGAGAGGCGGAGCAGTCGGTAGATTTGCGCCTGCAGCTCGGTGAAATCCAATCCGACGCGGAGGAAAGCTATGCGGCGACGGACTTCCTGGTTATCTTTAACAGTTTCATCTGCGGCGTTCAGGAGGCTGCGCAGAGCGGCAATTTCCCGGGGCGTGTAAGGCTCCGTGACATCGGCGGTTTGTGAATTGATGTCCCGGCCCTTCTTTGCGGCAGTGAATTCTGTAAGCTGCTCGACGCGGAGCAGGTAGCTTTTGATTTGGCCGGCGGCATCGGCAAAGCCGCTTCGGCAGTAGTCGTCAATCGCTTCGTCAACGTTCAAATCGGGAATCCAGTGGAGCCTGGCGAGGATGTAGTAATTCAGGCCCTGCGTCGCCCAGTGGTGCATGCAGGAATCGAAGTCGGTGCCGACGCATTTGTTTTTGGCTATGTGTTTGAAGTCGTCGGCGAGCTTGTGGACATAGAGGCCGGCGGTTCCTTCGAATCGGCCCCAGAGCAGGGAATTGGGTCGCCAGAATATCATTCCGACGTCGTCGGCCCAGGCATCCCAGTCGGCCATGCCGAGGTGGCGGACCTCGTCGTTGGCGTAATGGTCGGTGCGATGCACGAGGCGTATAACCATATTGGGATGGAGCTTATGGTGCAGCGGGGGGGCGGCATAGATGCTGTATGCCTGGCCGGTGAAGAGGACTTTGGGGTATTTCTCGGCGACCTTCTCCGCTATGGCGTTATAGAATTGGGCCATTCGGTCTGTGAGGGAGACGTAGTCGAATCTCTCGGTCCGGCCGGATTCGTGGTTGTATGTCCATATTCTTGTGGGGCGGCCTTCGGGCGGGTCGAGGGCCTTGCACTGAGGGCACATACAGAAGCCGGCCTTACCGCCGCCGTCCTGGGTCATCAATGAGATGCTTTTTTGGCCTGAGTGTGCATCAAGCTCCTTGATTTTCTCCTTGGCAATTGCCTCAATAAGGGCGGTATTAGATTTGCAGAGCCTTGGGCGTTCCCAACTTGGGTCGAAGAATCGCGAGCCGTCGGCCTGCATTGCAAACCATTCGGGATGCTCCTGCAGAAGCTTCTTCCACGTTTCGGGGGGCAGGATTGTTCCGTCTCCGGTTTTCAACCCGAGCGTGCCTCCCATTCGGTGCCAGCC
>JAFGTU010000399.1 GCA_016933985.1 Sedimentisphaerales bacterium
ACGTTCATCATCAGCGCCGCATCGCCTACCGTCCGCGTCAAAGGCCCGATCTGGTCCAGGCTCGAACCAAAGGCCACCAGCCCATACCGCGACACCCGCCCGTAAGTCGGCTTGAGGCCCACTACCCCGCAGAAGCTCGCTGGCTGTCTGATGGACCCGCCCGTATCCGACCCCAGCGCCGCATAGCAAAGCCCCGCCGCCACAGCCGCCGCCGAGCCGCCGCTGCTGCCCCCCGGCACTCTGCTCGTATCCCACGGATTCACCGTCCGCTTCAGGCCCGAATTCTCCGTGCTCGAGCCCATCGCAAACTCATCCATATTCGTCTTGCCGATAATCACCGCATCGGCTGCAAGAAGCCTCTCGACCGCCGTCGCATTATACGGCGAATGAAAATCCTCCAACATCCGCGAAGCACAAGTCGTCGCCCCCCACGCGGTACACATATTGTCTTTCACCGCAATCGGCAGCCCCCCTAACAGCCCGACTTTCTCGCCCGCAGCAATCTTACGGTCGATCTCCGCAGCCTTCGCCATCGCCCTATCGCGGTCCGTGCTAATATACGCCCTGATAACCGCATCGAGCTTTTCCATTTGCTCAAAGACCGCCTCCACGGCCTCCACGCCCGTTATCCGGCCTTCCTTTATCTTCTCACACAATTCTCGCGCACTTAGATCATCCATCACAGCAAACCAAAACTCCCCAAGAGTTCGTAGGATAGGCTTTAGCCCACCATCAAATCCTACCAAATAAAATCTGTGTAAATCTGTGCAAAATCTGTGGAATCTGTGGTTCAAATCCCTTCCGACTCAATTCTGCTCCTTGCGATGTCCAAGCAGCCACTCATATAGCTCCGGATTATCATAAGTCGCAGTCCACGAATCGTGGTTCGCCTCAGGATAGACCGTCAGCTTCGCATCGCCGCCGCCGCCCTTCACCGCATCGACCATCTCTTGCGATTCCCTCAGCGGAACGACGTTGTCCTTTGCCCCGTGAAACGCCCATACCGGAACATCCTTCAGCCGCCACCCGAAGAACCGCTTGCCGCCGCCGCAGATCGGCACGATAGCCGCAAAACGCTCCGGATACTTCGCCGCCAAATCCCAAGTCCCGTATCCCCCCATACTAAGCCCCGTCAGATACACCCGCCCCGCATCAACGTCGTACCGCTGCTGAATATAATCCAGCAGCTGTATTAGCTCCTCGGTCTTCTCCGTCCACCAATCCCCTTCCGGGCACTGCGGCGAAACGATAATAAACGGCAAATCTTTCCCCGCCCCTACAATCTTGGGTGGGCCGTGCACCTTGACCTTGTTCAAATCGCTGCCGCGCTCCCCCGCCCCGTGAAGGAACAGCATCAAAGGCCAATTCTGCTCCTTCTCCCCGTAGCCCTTCGGCAGATACAACAGGTAGCCCAAGCTCAACTCCTTGGTTATCGTCTTTGCAAACGCCTGCTCCTGCTGCACTCCCGGCACGACCTTATCGGACGCCATATCGCTCTTCTCCGTCTGTCTACAGCCGCCCAAAAACACACCGGCAATTACAAAACACATCAGGTAATTCGTTCTCATTGATTCGATACCTCCTTGATTTCATGCAATTCCTACGCGCCTCCTCCATCCAATATCTTGGGGACCTTGAAGAATTCCCCGTCCCGCTGAGGGGCGTTCGCCAGCGCAGCCTCAGTGCCGATAGACCCTTTCACCATGTCCTCACGCAAGACATTACTGATAGGCAGACAATGCGCCAACGGCTCCACGCCCGCTGTATCCAATTCGTTCATCTTCTCGACGTACTCGAGAATTGAGCTGAGCTGCCGGGCAAACTCCTCCACCTCCCACTCCTCAAGCTCCAGTCGAGCAAGTTTCGCAACCTTCCGCACCTGATCTTGGTCAATCTTCTTTTCCACTTGCCTGCCTGCCACAAGCCCAATGTGCCGTGAATCGACTTACGCGCCATCCCGACACCGTGAAACAAACCACCCTCTCTCTAAAGAAAAAGCGAGGCGCCTGCCCGCCTCGCCGCAAAATGTCATGCATAGACAATAGAACGCCCGCTTATAAGCGAGCCGGAAGAATCATCAATAATCAAGCCGACGCGGACTTCCAATTGCGCTTCACCGGCTTCTCAACAAGGCCCATACGTATGGCCTTCGCCGAGACCCTCACCCTGCACACCTTCCCGTCAATGACCGCGCGGACCTTCTGTATGTTAGGCTTGAACTTACGCTTTGTTATGCCGGTAATCTTGCGACCGACGCCGCCGAGATACTTGGCCTTGCCACGCCGGCAAATGGTTTGCCCCGTCCTCGTTCGCTTACCCGTAAAATAACATACTCTGGACATCTAAGATGCTCCTGTTTCGCTCAAGCCGTATATTTCAATTCCTGCAAAACAGCATATTCTACGGTTTGCCGGGATTTCTGCAAGCAAAAAACCTGGCTGGTATGCAAAAAAAGCCCAATCCCCCGCAATGTTCGCATAATCTCCAAGAAAACGACGCTCTTGACCCCCACAGACCCTGCTCATTGACGCGTTTTAAGCAAGGATTCTAACGCTCCGCGTATCGGCGACAAATTGGGATCAAGCTCCAGTGCCCGCTCGAACTCCCTGACCGCCTCATCCCTCCTGCCCTGTCGGTTGTAAAGGCTGCCTAAGTTGACATGCAGAACAAGACTGTCCGGGCAATGCACCAATCCTTTGCGAAGAATTTCAACCGCCGCGTCCAGTTTATCCTGATCTTTATATATCGTCGCCAAATTCTCGTACGCCGGTACACTGTCCGGTCGCAGCCGCGCAAGCTCCTTGAAATGCCCCTCCGCTTTCGCCAGATCGCCCTTCGTGCGATACGCCCACCCCAGCCGGTAATGAGCCGGATCGCACGCAGGATTGATCGCAATCGCTTTTTTGTACTGGATTATCGCGCCGTCAACATCGCCCTGCGCGTGCAATACCGATCCAAGCGCGTTATATCCTATCCACGAATGAGGCAGAAAACTCTGCACGATCCGATACTCTTCCCCCGCCGCCGAGTAATTCTTCAAATCCTCCGCCAGCAGCTTGCCGTATTTGTAATGCAAAAGCCAATCGTCTTTCCGTCTTTCAATTGCCTGGCGATATTGCTCCGCCGCCTTCTCCAGCGATCCTGTGGTCAGGCTCGCCCTTAGAGCCTCGACATCCCGCTCCAGGCGCTCGACGCTGCTCTTGTGGTAAAGCTGATTGGTGAAAGGCGGTTTCTTGATAAAGCCGTTCAACACCTCCTCAGCGACCTTGTATCGGTCCCAATCGGTGAACGCCAGCCGCTTCGCGCACTGCCCATCCGAAGCAACCGCACATCCTCCCTTGCGCATAGCCTTTATCCATGCCGGCAGCACGTTCTCAACCTCATTTAGAACCGACCCGGCCAGAAGATAGCAGCCCTTGAAATTAAAATGAACGTGTTCGTAAAACAGCTCCTCCCCCGCTGTCCCCTGTGAGCTGTTCTGCGCAAAGACCTCAACAGCATCCGCCAGCCGAACGCCGTCCCCGCTCGCCACCTCGCGAATAATGCCGTTGATCCGATTATCCGCGCGGAACCTAAGCGTATCCAGCTCGAGCGCTTTGATGTAGCTCGCCCGTGCCTTGTCGTACTGTCCCATCCACCAATAGCACCGCCCCAGCCGAAACGCCAGGTCGGCATAGCTATCATCGATCCGTCCCGCCGCCAGAAAAAGCTCCGCCCCCTCGCCGTACTTCTGGGCTGTCTCACGCTCGATGGCCTGCTCATACAGCTCGTCCCACTTGCCCTTTTCCGTATCGCCCAAGTTGCTTCGATGCAGCGAGCCGAAAGGCGGATTATCCTTTAAGTTACTCGCCACCGTGCAGAGAATTACTTCCGCCCCGCCTCTCCGCCCCGCACCGACGATATCTTTGAGATTGTCCTGAAAATGGCTATAGACGCTCTGCAAATTCGCGTCATCGGCCCGAACCTGCTTGCCCAGAAACATCTCCAGCCCGCGCCAGACATCCTGTCCACCCTTGCCGGAGCCCAGCACGCCGCCCAGCAACTGTCCCAACCTCGTCCCCTTAAACGCAATGCCCCCCCGAATTAACCTCAGATTCCCCGAAAGCGGGACGAAGACCGTCCCGGCGCCGTAAGGCCCCGTAACCTCATTATTCCCCAGATAAACAACAAACAAGTCCGGAACGCACCGCGCGCAGTCCTTCGCAATTTGCAGGACAACGTGCGAATTTATCGCCGCCGCCGCAACCGTTACCACCTCGAAATCAACACCCGGGTAAGCATCCGCCAGCATAACATCCAGGATGCGCCCAAAGCTGAACGCATCGTCCGGCGTCCCCCGCGCCGCAGATGCCCCCAATATGAAGATCCGATATGCGTCCTCGCCCTTCTTCGCAGGAAAAATAAAAGGCGTGAACCCCCGCGAAATATTGCGCGGAAAAAATCGCCAGTTAAATTTAACGTTGTCGCAGTAATACGACTTGCCGTCCACCTTTACCTTGATGATGGCATGCGCAGGATGCCCATACCCCGCCACGCGAAGCCCAACCTCCACAAGGATCAAGAACAGAACCGGAACAACAAGAACAGCCGCCCCCCGAAACACCCACAACCGCCACCGCCTCACCGCCCTCATATCCGCCCTCTCAGCACCCTCTTTGTTACTCGTCTTGGGCGCAGAATACCGCTTTTTCTCCCCCTGCGAACCTTTCCCGGCCTCCCCCCGCCGAACAGTCTGCCTCGCCTTCGAAGTCGCCCTCTTTCTGTGCTTCGCACTCATCCAATCCCCTTGACAATGCAGGCTTCCTACATAGCAACAGCCAAATCAGTCCCTCACGTCCCGTCTCAGGGACCTCACTTCAGCCTCAGTGAGCTTTCTGAACTTGCCGACGCCAAGTCCTTTCGAAGTCAGATTCCCTATTTGCGTCCTCTTGAGCGATCTAACGCGCAGCCCAACTGTCAATAGCATCCGCCGCACCTGCCTGTTCAGCCCCTGTCGAAGCGTGACCTCAATCAACGATTCTTTGTGGTTGCGCCTCAGAATCTTCACCGCCGCACCCCGAGTCTTCCCCTCAGCCAGCCACACCCCCTTTTTCAACTTCTCCGCCGCATCCCCGCTGATCTGCCCGTCCGCCCTGACAACGTATGTCTTTGCCAGCTCGTACCTCGGATGCGTCAATTTATTCGTCAGCTCGCTGTCGTTGGTGATAATAATCAAACCTGTCGTATCCGCATCGAGCCTGCCCACGCAGAACACCCGCTCGTCCGTCCGGACAAGGTCTACCGCCCGAGTTCTGCCTTGCGGGTCGCTATTCGTGCAGATAACGCCCTTGGGCTTATTCAGCAGAAAATACACCTTCCTGGCCGCACGAATCCGCCTGCCGTTCACGGTAATAACGTCGTTTTCCGCGTCAACGAACGCCGGCAGAGTATCGACCACCTTGCCGTTCACACGGACGGCCCCATCGAGAATCAACTCCTCGCACTTTCGCCGCGAGTCAATCCCAGCCGCCGCCAGCACTTTCTGCAACCTCTGCTCAGCCATCGAAGTCTCGCAAGCTCTTAACCCGTGCTCCGGGCAGACTGCGACGCCCGTGCAGCCTGAATAGCGTGGATTGCGTCATCATCGAAGAGCCGGGCGCCGCAAGACCGGCACTTATAATGGACAAGGCTCTTGATCTTCAGCCCGTCGGCAAGTTGACAGCGTTCTCCCGTCCGCACCACTTCCACCTCTCCGCACTCCGGACAAGGCAACAGTTCAGATGTCCGTGCTTTTTTTCGATGAGATGAAGACATAGAACACATCCGCACCTTCCTTTTTCATTATCTTTCCTTTGGTGTAGATTTCGAGTCCGTCAAAGGTCATTCCTTTGATAACATACAGCTTTTCGGCCTTCCCCGTCTTCGGATTCCGCGAACGCAGAACCCTAAAGATTGCCGGGGCATTTAGGATGGCCTCATACACCATTTCGGGCGTCAGCAAATCTGCTGCCATCTCCAAATCAGCCTTCTCGGTGAAAACTACTCGCCGAGAGATTACCAAACGTTTTATTCGAATAAGAATGGTCATAGCTGTTCTACTCATACTTTACTGCAATATGCCTGCACATTCAAAGGAAAACTGCTCACGCGATCATGCAGAATCAGCTTCCGCCCGGATAAGGAATTCTCAAGCCGGAATGGAAGCCAGCAGTCAAGGCAGGCCACTGCAATCTGGCCGACCTCACAGCCAGACTTCGGCGTCGTATCGCAGCATTGTGAGATTGTCTTTGAAGCCGTCGAACCGGATGTTCGGCCTCTTGCCGACGACTTCCTGCAGAATCCACTTGGGGAAATTGGCGCCGGCCTTGATCGACAGCGGGACGCCCCCGCCGAAGCGAGGGTTTATCTCGATGAATTTCACTCTATTCCCGCCGCTCAGGAATAGTTGCAGAGTTATCACGCCGGGCCCGGCTCCGAGCGTCTCCACCACCTTCGCAGCCTCGCTCATTATATGCGCGTCCTTGGCTACACGCCCCTTGCTCACCTCTCCGGCCCGCACTTCGATGCGCTTCCGCGGAACAACGCAACGCACCTCCATATTCAGATCTACGTATGCATCACACGTGTACTCCGCTTCGTCGATATACTCCTGGCAAATTGCGTTTGGTATCCTTTTGCCATAAAAACGAAGATCTTCCCGATTTCTCACAATCGAACTGCCTCGACTGGCGTAGCCGTCCCACGGCTTGAGAAAACAAGGCCAGTTTAAATTCCTGGCCGCCAGCGCAGAGCGAATACTCATAGTAAGCGGAGTATCAAAGCCGTTTTTCAGGAGAAAGCGATATGTTTTCCTCTTGTCCTGGCAAATATCAACCACTTCCGGCGCCGAGACAAGCACTCGGCAGCCAAGCGCCGAGAACTTCCCCTTATTCTGCGCGAGCAGTTTGAGGTCCAGATCGACTGTCGGCACCAGCAATCTGACACGGTAACGCTCCACTACGGAAAGCAATTGCCTGATATAATCACGGTGCGTCGTCGGTTTAACCAGAATCCCTTTGTCGCACAACTGCAGCGCGGGGCTCAATTCCCGCGTATCCGTACCGAGAAAGCGCGCCTTGAGTTTAAGCTCTTTCGCAGCGGCACGGAAACTGCTCAGCAATGAGACCCGCCTGCCAATACAACTGAACAAAACGCCCAAATCGTTCCATCGGCTCGGCGAACGGGACACAACACACCTGAAATCGCCTGTAATCGATTCGGATTGTGCCATCGGATCTCCGATTACTTGCGCGGTCAAATACACAGATTCCTTATCTAACTCAGACTGACCGTCGGCCAGTCTGAGTTAGATAACCTGTTTATCGGTCGATTGTCAAACGAAAATTAGTCGTTGTTCGACGGTATTCGCTTGACAACTGCCCTTTTCAGCCATAGGCTGGCTCTTCCGACTGAACGAACAAACGCACATGGGCTATGAGTACGGCCCGGAAAATACCTGAGAACGCCCGTTTGCTCGCAGTCGGATAATGATCGCTTCACTGTCACATTAGGACCTATGGAACAAGAAATATGAGAAACTTGGAAAGAAGAATTGAGGACAAGAACGTAGTCGTTGGTGTTCTCGGACTTGGCTATGTCGGTCTGCCGCTGGCCCGAGAATTCGCCTCTGCAGGCATCAAGGTTGTCGGTTTCGACATCGACGCAAAGAAAGTCAAAGTCCTCAACTCCGGCCGCAGCATCATCAAGCACGTTCCCCACAAGCAAGTAAGGGATATGGTCAACAGCGGATGCTTCAACGCAACAACGGATATGGCCCGCCTCAAAACTGTGGACGCCATACTAATCTGTGTGCCCACTCCGTTGACCCGGAACCGTGAGCCCGACATGCAATTTGTGATCGGCAGCACGCAGATTATCGCCAGATACCTCCAAAGAGGGCAGCTTGTCGTATTGGAGAGCACGACCTATCCCGGCACGACACGTGAGCTGATGATCCCGATGCTCCAAACCAGCGGCCTCAAAGCCGGCAGAGACTTCCACCTCGCTTATTCGCCTGAACGCGAAGACCCAGGCAACAAGGATTTCACAACTAAAACCATTCCAAAGGTGGTCGGCGGCCTGACCGACAAATGCCGCGCCATCGCCTGCAAGCTGTACGGACAGGTTATCGTGCGCGCGGTCCCCGTTTCCACCCTCGAAGCGGCTGAAGCGGCGAAAATACTCGAAAACGTTTATCGCTGCGTCAACATAGCGATGGTCAATGAGCTTAAAATTGTCTTCGAGAGAATGGGCATCGATATCTGGGAGGTCATCAAGGCCGCTGATACAAAACCTTTCGGCTTTAAGGCGTTTTATCCGGGACCGGGCCTCGGAGGGCACTGCATACCTATCGACCCGTTCTATCTGACCTGGAAGGCAAGGCAGTTCGGAATGCCGACCAGATTCATCGAATTGGCCGGCGAGATCAACACCGGTATGCCCGAATACGTCGTCACAAAAACCATGCAGGCCCTCAACGAGCATAAAAAGAGCCTCAAGGGATCAAAAGTCCTTGTCCTCGGACTGGCGTATAAGAAAGATATCGATGATCTCAGAGAGTCGCCTTCCATCGAGCTTATCGAGCTGCTCAGGCAAAGAGGCGCGACAGTCGATTACAATGATCCATATATCCGACACACGCACAGGCAGCGTCAGCACGACCTGGGGATGACAAGCAAGGCGCTTTCGGCGAAAATGCTCGCACGCTACGATGTGGTCCTTATATCCACCGACCACACCGACTACGATTACGACTGTATTGTCAAAAATGCAAAGCTCGTTGTCGATACGCGAAACGCCACTGCCCTTGTCCGCCGGGGGGCAGGAAAAATTGTGAAGGCATAAGATTGCTCAAAGCAGAAGATAATCCGCCCATCATTCCCCCAGACGCGCAATCAATACGCGATTTCGTCGGCCAATGGTGGGTAGCGCATGTAAAAAGCAGAAATGAGAAGGCCCTGGCACACGACCTGCTTCGAAGGGGTGTCAGTTATTTCCTTCCCATGAGCTGGAAGGTGCGCCGCCAAAGCGGAAGAACGATAAGATCGCTGCTCCCGCTTTTCAGCGGCTATCTCTTCTTCTGCGGCCGGGAAAATGAACGAATCGAGCTGCTGCGGACCAACCGCGTCGCCAATCTCATCGTAGTCAACGACCAGGAGACTCTAATTGACGAGCTTGCGCAGATTGAGAACGCCCTCCGCGCAGGCGCCCCGCTGATTCCCCACAAGTACATCAAAATCGGTCAGCGATGCAGAATCATAGCAGGCCCTCTGGCAGGTTTGACGGGTATTGTCGTCCGCGCCGGAAACACCGCTCGCCTCCTCCTGCAGGTTGACATCCTCGGCCAGGCAGCCGCCGTCGAGATTGATATTGATTTGATTGAACTGCTCGATTAGCCCCGCAAACCGAGTTATCGGAGATTGCGGCAGTCCTTTTTCGTCCGATAGCCTCGAACGCAGCCTCTTTGGGCACATGAAATTGGATATCAGGGGCCAACACCGGAGAAATTCCCCTTTTTTCAGCAATCGCCCCGCCGAATTTGCTATAATATCGTATATATCGTTGACCGTTACTTGGATTTGGATGGATGGGCGATCCGCAGGGAGATTGCCACCACCGCTTTTTACAGGCTCGTTCATAACGTATGAATTCAAGAAGATGCAAATCGAGCCTAATGTTGTGGATTGGTGTGCTGGTCGTGTTGCATGCGACGGCGCCGGCGCAGGCGATAATTCTGCATCCCGAAGCCGAGCCCAATCTTGCTGCCTGGACGGATAGGCCGGCTGACGATGTCCTCGGACGCTGGGGCAGTAACGCCTCCTGTGTTGCGATTGCACGCAACTGCGTGGTCACCACGCGTCACCAGGGCGGCGGCGCCTCGACGTCAGTCAAGATCGCCGGCGTAACCTATTCCATCGCCCAGATATGCAATCATCCGACAGCGGACCTGCGACTGGTCAGGCTCTTTGGCGCCAATCTCGCCGAATTCGTCGATCCCTATGCTAAAACCGACGAGTCCGGCAAGGAAGTCGTCATAGGCGGCTGCGGAGTCGGAAACGGCCCCTCGCTTGAGACCGGCGGAATAGTCTATGGCTACCAGTGGGGCGATTCCGCCGGCCGGGCACTGAGATTCGCAACCAACAGAATCGAGAACCCGGTACCCGACAGCAATCTCCCGCCATATATCTCCGACGTTCTCGCAGCCGACTTCGACGATCCGGCCCGCAACTTCCCCACAACCTATGAGTGCATCCCCGCAGTGCACGACTCCGGCGGCGGATGGTTCATAAAAGATGACAGGACCTGGAAACTCGCCGCTCTCAGCCGAGCCGTCGAACAGCATTATGAAGAAGGACATGAAAACGACCCGGATTACATCCTGCTCGAAGCCTGGTTTCGCCAGCGAAGCAATCCAATTCATTCCGACGCCGACGTCTTCGACGGCGTTCGTATCAGTTCATACGCCGAATGGATTGCCGACAATCTCCCCGATGTCCCCCCAGGCGACCTGACCGGCGACGACCACGTTGATGCCGCCGACTTCGCCGTCTTCGCACGTCTTTGGCAAAG
>JAFGTU010000400.1 GCA_016933985.1 Sedimentisphaerales bacterium
AGATGCCCATCATGTTCTCGAAGAAGATCAGGCCGGAAGTGCGCTCGGGAAAGAGGTCGTCTTTCGCTGCGTAAAACTCATGCAGGTCGCGGTACAAGCTGATCGCCGCCAAACGGCGAGGCACGGTTAGATTCGGCAAAGCCCCTTGGCCGGCTTTCTTCGGCAAGGCAAAGCCCGCCGAACTCGTAGGATTCGCCGCCTTGCCGTCAACCGATGCCCGGAGAACGATTGCGCTTTCCTCGACGTCGAGCCCCAATCCCAGCCAGGTCGAATCTCGCAGCGCCTCGACAATTCCTGCGAAAGTCAATGCCGCCAACGGATTGCCACCGGACTTTTCGAGAAGGGCCGAGATTTCCGGAACGTACTTCAAGAGAGAGAGGTCGGCGAAGGCAGCGGCCACTGAATCAGGTCCTGCCGCTTGCCTGGCGGCCTGGTAGGACGCCTTCGACGTGAGCTTCTCGCCGGGGCCTTTGTCGCGAAGCTCCAGAACTTTCTTGAGTCCTTCGACACTGCTGGCAGAGATATATCGCTCACCGATGATCGTGTGTGCTTCTTTGCCGTTGAAAGTCCATGCCGTAACGCCCTCAATGGATGTCAGTTCCCCGCCCCGGCCATCGTTGCGGGCGATATTCAGGAACAACTCGTGAGTTTTGGCCAGAAACTCCTCCTCCTCGGTGTCGATAATCAGCAGAAATATATCTTCGGGGCAAATCGCAATGGTGACGCCGCCGCCGGTCAATTTCGCCAGGGCCGTCCGCCAGTCCGCCCCTAACGCAGACTCGACAAAGCCGATCATATTGAGCAGCTCCTGGGACTTAGGGCTCGCCATCAGGCTCTTGTACGCGGGCAAAGCAGTAACCGCGGTGGTGGCCTCCTTGCCGGTAAGCATCTCCAGCAGCGCCTTCGGCTTGGACAACTCCAGTGAAATCACCGCATTTTTCGGAATCCACTCCGTAGCAGGCGGCAACGCCGCAAACGTCGTCTGCAAGCCGAATGCAGTCAGCAACACGACCAATACAAGTTTCTTGCTTCTGGCGATTTGACGCAATATGCCGGTGAAGAGCATCTTTTTCTCCTAAATAATTAAAACACAAGACAAATCAGACAGCATGAGTCGCCCAGGCTCGGGCTCATAACGCATCGAGCAGGGAAGCTACCTTCTCGTGTTCTTATACACTCGGAAGACCCCAAAGGTTACAGTCCAAGTTCGAGAGCCGCTTCTCGCCGCCGTGGAACGTCACAAATCGCGCCAATAGAACGACAGCATCGCCAGGATGACCGCGGCAATAGTCGGCAGGCCGTAGCCCAGAGTTACGCGTAACAGCGAGAAATCCTCGAATTCCTTAGTCTCAAAGAAATCGCCCTTGGAGGCTTTAGGCCTGGCCGGAGCGCCGGAAAGCCGGCTGAAAAAGCTGCCCAACTGTTCGGAAAATTGCTGCATATCCTGTATATTGGCCGAGGCTTCCGCCTCTTCGGCGCTCTGCCGCCAGCTCCGGCGAAGCTGCGTGGATACGGCCCGGCTCAGGCTGACAGGTGAGAATTCCTCCAGCGAGAATATGCTCAAAAGCAGCCCAATCGGGTACCACGCGAAGATTAGAACAACGACCGCCAGCAGCGGCTTTCTCAGAAGCGTCCCGACGAGATACCCGAGCGAGACAAGGAACGTGAGCACCAGCCCCACGACAAAAAGAACGCTGATTACCCCATAAACAGTCACCGAATCCTCGCTAACGGGGCGATTGGCCAATGTCACCACCAGAATGGCAGGGACAACCACCAGCAAATAGACGCCCAAGACGACCGCGACGCGGGCCGACCACGTTGCCAGCAGGTACTCACACCGACTCACCGGGCGGCTCAGTATGCCGTCGGCCAAAGCCTCTGCTGTCGATCCGGATACCGGGGTGACACCGAGCACCACAACCACGAAGAACCACGGAAAAACCAGATATGGAAACAAAACCGATGCGATCAGCGGCGCAGCCCGAAATTGAGTCCAGTTTCCGGCAACAAGGAAAAATGTCAGCAGCGCCGTCGCCACCAGCCAAAGCCGGACAAGGCGGCTTGCCCACAACGTCCCCAGGTCATGCCTGAGAATTGCCAGGTAAGGCATCATTCGCGTGCCGAGTTTCGAATTTTTATCGACCGAATCCATGGGCTTCATCCTCTTGCAGTAATTGCAGATACGCATTCTCAGTCGCGTTCTGGCCGGAATGGATTGCCTGGAGAGAGAGATTGCACGCATCGACCGCCTTAAGCACTTCGGCAAGGGCGCCGGACCGGCTGCGGCCATCGGCGATTCCAACAACCAGTGTCTCGCCGGGGCCAATGCGCGCCTCGATGCCGTCGAGCTTCGAGGCCTCCTGGGCGAGGCGAAGGACATTCTCATTGTCGCCTTCCAGCTCGATCGTGAAGTCATCGTGGCGAAGACGCCGCTTCATATCCTGCATCGAGCCGGTGAAAATCATCCTGCCTTCGTGCATAACGCCGAGATGATCGCATATCTGATCGATATCGCCGAGAATGTGCGTTGCCACGACTATGGTCTTGGTCTTTCCCAGTTCGCGGATAAGGTCGAGCGTGA
>JAFGTU010000401.1 GCA_016933985.1 Sedimentisphaerales bacterium
TTGCCATAGACCTCACTGCTCGACGCAATCAGCGTCTTAACGCCGAACCTGTTCGCCGCTTCGAGCACCGTCTCAGTGCCCCCGATATTCGTCTCGATTGTGTGAACCGGGTCGTCCGCAATCAACTGCACACCCACAGCCGCCGCCAGGTGGAAGATAACATCGCTCTTTTCCGCCAGTCTCGTCATCAGCTCAACATCCCGGATATCCCCCTCGGCAAAATCGAACCCCGCGGCGCTTTCAAATGCCTCAATGTTTGCAAGACTCCCCGTGCTAAGGTCATCGACGACAACCACTTCCCCGCCGGCATCGAGCAAACGCTCAACCAAATGAGACCCGATAAAACCAGCGCCCCCGGTAACTAATGCCTTCATATCAAACCCCGGAAACAATCCCCCCACGTACCACAGATAAGCCGTTCGATGCCCAATATCGCAGTGGCAGAACCGCCCGCGGCGGAGTGAATAGTCAATAGTGAATAATCAATTGAGGAGCAGACTCCGTCCCCCTCGGATGCGCAAAAAAAATACGTACAGCACCCGCTGCATTCAGCATGCTTCAAAGCAACCTGTCTGGCCGACCCATCTTCGTCGCCGAGTGCGCAGCCTTCGGTCGGCCGGCATAAACCAATCGTCGTCTATAACATAAGTATCGGCAAATAAAGAACATAGGCTTTAACAAAGCCGCCCAAAGAAAGCCTTTGTTACTCCCAATCTTGAGACTAAGAACTGTGCACTGCAAGTCTTTGGCGTCGTAGAATCTCCTGGTGGCAGGGCGGCCCGTGAAGGCCTGCCCGCGGTCGCGTGGGATTCACAAATCCGGGCCCTGCGACGCCGCTGCCGATGCCGTTGTTCGGCTGAACACTTACAGTACGCCTAAAACGCACTATAAGTTCGCCGCCTTCAAATCGCCACCAGCACAGTCAAAGCCGGCATTATAGGACTACTCGTAGGAAAACCCCGCTCCATATTCGCCCGCCCCAGAACGCCCCATCAAGCTGTACTCCAAGAGCCTATCCGAATAACCGCCATTGTTTAGCCCTGCCACCTGTGGGCAGGGCGATGTTTAGCCGTCGCCGGCACGGCGACGTTATACCAAGAGTCATTCGGATAGGCTCTAAGTATGATAATCTGCATTGATGCTTACATATTCAGCGCTCAAATCGCACCCATAGCAGAAATCGCTCACTTTGCCCGCCCCCAAATCAACAGTAATTGTATGTTCTTTCTGTGAAACGACTCGGCTGGCTTTGGCGGCATCGAACTTCCGCGGCGCGCCGTTCTTGAAGACGGTGATATCATCGAGCCGGCAGCAGAGCTTGCCTGGATTGAGCCTAACGCCCACCGAGCCGACCGCGCAGATTATCCTGCCCCAGTTGGGATCTCCGCCGTGCACCGCACACTTGACTAACGGATAATCCGCCACCGCCCGAGCCGCCTTAGCGGCATCAGCTTTGGTCGCCGCCCCATTGACCACTACTTTGAATATCCTGGTGGCCCCTTCGGCGTCG
This sequence comes from Sedimentisphaerales bacterium, assembly GCA_016933985.1. Lineage (GTDB taxonomy): Bacteria > Planctomycetota > Phycisphaerae > Sedimentisphaerales > Anaerobacaceae > JAFGCD01. Next base: position 1,511 of record JAFGTU010000401.1, read on the forward strand.
TGCGCCATCTGCCGGGCCAGATCGTCGCACGATTCCGCCAACACCTTCGCAAAACTCTTATACCGCGGGCATTGGCTCGTTATAGGCCGGTTCCCCGCCAACCCGGATGCGAGAATGATACACGTATCGTTCGTGCTCTGATGCCCGTCAACGGTCAACTTGTTGAGCGAATCGCCTATCGCCTGTTTCAAGGCCCTGCCCAGCAGCGGCTTACTTATCGCCGCATCCGTCGTGATAAACGATAGCGTCGTCGCCATATTAGGCCCGATCATCCCCGCCCCCTTAATCGTCCCTGCTATCGTAACCTCGCAGCCGGAGACATCGACCCTGCGCACGGCCTGCTTGGGCCGCGTGTCCGTCGTCATTATCGCTGTGGCGAAATCCAGCCCCGCCGAAGCAGAGGCAGAGAGCTTCGCCGCCGCGGCGTGAATCCCTGTGATCACTTTCTTCATCGGCAACTGCACGCCGATAATCCCCGTCGAGGCAACAAATACTTTCCACGCGTCAGTCCCGATCTGCTCGGCTGTTCGGCTACACATTTTGAGCGCATTGAGCACTCCACGAGAACCAGTGCAGGCGTTGGCATTCCCAGAATTGACAACAACGGCATTTACTGTTCGGCTGCCGACTATATATGCCTTGTTCACCATGATAGGCGCGGCAACAATCTTATTAGTGCTAAAGACCGCTGCCGCCTTCGCCCCGGTCGGGCAGACAATCAATCCCAAATCAAGATTGCCCGACTTCTTAATCCCGCAAGCCGCCCCCGCAGCCCAAAACCCCCGCGGCGCCGTAATAGTCTCGTTCGCCATACCTTGTCAATCCTTATCTATGCCCTGCAAATCACAGTTGCTTGCTCAGCACGAACATACTTGACGCCATTCTACAAAAATCCGCAAGTCCATGCGATACTGCCTTCTCTCAAGGATCGGGAGACAGTGGTGCCATAGCATCGCTGGCTTTTCGCAGTTTCACCGTATCCGGATCATCATGAAGAATCGTCAGCTTCTCCGCCAACATTTTGACCTCGTCAAGCACCCTGATTCTCTCATCTATAATCCTAACACGCTGATTGTATTGGATTCGAGCTGTATCCAGATCTTTCTGTTTGGCCTGGGTCTCTTTGCACATCCTTGCAGCCTCCGTGAATTTGCCGCGAAGAACCGCCAATTCCAGCTTTTTGTCTTCACTGCTCTTCTGGGCCTTGTTCAGGTGCTCGATAGCGGCCTCGACACCTCCTATCTCCAAAGCAAGCGCATCTTTGGCTTCTTCCAACCGAATCAACCGAACTGCGATGGGATGGGGGCTGTCACGACCTTCCAGGTCAGGCAGACTCCACGCTTCTCGCACATCACTCAGAGCCTTTTCAACCACTCGCAATTCCTCTTCAATACGATTCTGACGCACCTTGACCCCCGAAAGCCTATTGGCAATATTTGCTCGTGCGCGCTCTCCCTGCATACTAATGAACATAGCCACCATTTCATTAGCAATGTCGGCGGCTTCGCGTGCATCCTCGCACACCATCGACACTTCAATAAAATTACTTTCCTTCAATGCAAGGGCGTGGAGATTCTGCTGCAGGTCGCTAATCCTGCTTGCTGATTCTCCCCCTTTCTGCTTGTACCACTTCGTCTGTCTCAACCTATCCCTTTTGAGCAAGTCCTCGAAGCTGCCTTGCGTCGTGATCAACGTCGCTATCGACATGCGAAATTGATACTGAAGATCTTTGTCAACCGGCGGCGCCTCCAGGACAAACGGATCCCTTTCCACATAAGGCAGGACCTCGATAAGCGCCTGGGCCGTATATTCGGCGCCGAATGCACGTGGACCATGCAAAACGATTCCTGCCACCACCAGCCCGACCACGACTGTCAAGAATACACTCCTAAATCGCTTCATAATTCAAACCTCCCTTCAAAAATCGTTACGCTAAATTGTGCAGCACAACCTCTGCACTAAATATCCGTAGTGTTTCTCGCACGCGGGTCATCTGTGACCTGCTGTCCGTTGCATAGCACGCCATTGATCGCCATATCCCTGAATTTCTTCATCGGGTCGTAGAATTTCCTTTTCAAATCGACTGCGTTGACGATCATTCCTGGGCGATTGACCCGCAACCGGCTTACGATCATCCCATCCGGCTGAATGAAGCACGATGCGTAAGGCGAATAATACCCGCTCGAATTCGACATGCTGACCCAGAAATAGTTAGTCGCCGCGTGAGACTGCATCGTCTGCCGCATAATATGCGTATGGATGCTCGGCCCGCTTTGCCTGGCGTTGTAGAACGACTGCAGAATACAGTTAACGCCCTCCCTGTAAAGCGTGCGATAAAGCTCTGGGAAACGCAGGTCGAAGCATATAAGCAGCGAGCACTTCACGCCGTTGACAGTGAAATTCACGAACCTGTTGCCGGGCGTCAGCCGCCGCAAGTCCCCCGGCGTGCAAAACCGCTTGTCATACCGATCCACGATCCTGCCCTTTGGGCTAATCAGGTACAAACTGTTGTACGGCTTGTTCGGCTCGGTCAACCTGTGCGTACTGCCCAGAACGACCCATAACCCCAACTCCCCCGCAAGGCCCATCACCTGCTCGGTCCGGGCCTTGAGCAGGTCCCAGTCGTATCCAGCGAAGTTCGGAAAATCCGTCCCGACGTATCCGCTCAGGGCGCATTCCGAAAAATGCACAATATCGGCCCCAGCCTTGCTCGCCTTCCGCATATACCGGCATATTACCTGCGAATTCCGAACTATCGACCGCCCCACGGCAAATTGACACGTCGCAATCTTCAATACTCGTTCCGTCATACTCGCTTACCGAAGGAACTCAGTAGAAGCAATGATTTTTTCTACTCGCTTCGCCACACTTTTTCTCCGACCAGCATCTTTCCACGATGCTCTTCTCGCCACTTGTCAGGAATTCCCATCTGGTACTTAATGGTCGCAGTGGGAGAAACACCGAAGACATTCACAATCTGAGCACCGGTCAGAAGAATGAGAGTTGTTACCTTGAATTCTTTAGGAGGCGCAAGCGCTATGAGATAACGGATATCCTTCACCCTGAGTTTTAGCTGACGGTTCCATGTTTCGTTTATCACTTCGTCGGAACCAGGATGGTAACGACCGAAGTCAACCGTGATGTTCTTGCCCGTATGGTGTTTTACTTCGAGAGCCTGGTGCCGTATATCAGGGAATAGTCCACCACCGGGCGGATAATTATATCCCAGACGTTTTGCGACCTCGAATTCAAACCAGTGCCCTTTCGGACGAACCTCAAGAATACGTCCATCAACATCTCTGGGTGCCTCAATCCCCATCAAATCCTCAATGAGAGCTGCAATTTCCTCAATTGTGTAGAAAGCATCCTTGCCTGGTGCTTGATTTGCCAGGCCGTTTGCATCCTCCAGATCCGATTGAAATATCCGCTTCTTCTTTTTCTCTGCCGAGATTATTAGAGAGCCCCGAACGGTCATTCGCAAACAATTCCTTTCTTGGTAGGCGGCGCACTCCTAAAAGATAGCGTCCGCTCGATTTCTCCGATTTCCCGCTTTGTAAGCTCGAACAACTCATAGCAAAGACGGTCATTCTCGTTTTCAAGTGCGCCGCGCTCGTCCTCATGGGTCGCGTTCAGCAACCGAACAACGTTTCGAACAACCAACGACCTCAATTCGGCAGATTCCAGCAAACGTTTGGGCACCGGGTACTCTCGAATATAGGACGACCAATACCGAAAACGTTTCGCGTACAACGAATTGCCGCTGGTCGTCTTGTGGACATACTCGATCACCTTTGAGTTCAACAAACCGAGGGTGGAGTAGTATGAAGCATCCGATCGGTCGGTCAGCACCATATAAAAGCAGGTCCCGTTAACGTAAAATCCCTTATCGTCTAAGGCGAAACGATTGTAGGATGAGATATCCGGCGTGACGATTTTTCTGCCCTTGAAGTCGCTCGGAGACTGATGAACCCAGATTTCATACCAACGACGTCCACTCTCCATAAGATAAGTCCGCGATTCCAACTGGGTGCGGTTGGACTCAAGATACGCCTTAATTCGCGGGTACGCATCCAACTCAACCGGAACTACCCGCCCATTTCTCTCGATATGCGGATATAAGACAAAAAGATCATCCCGCTCATTCCACGAATAATTCCAGCGATTAACATTGTGGCTCTCTATCAGTGGAAAAACTAAAGCCTCCTCAAAAGCCTTTTCTTGCACAAAATCAGCAGTCATAGGTTTGATAAACACCTCATCCGCAGTTGTCTTCAACCCGACGCTAATCTTCCGGCACAGATCGCCAATAGTGCAGGCAGAATTACACCTTAACTTGAATAGCAGTTTGTTCTGAAGCTCATCGTGGAAAGTCCACACCTTGGCGTCCGATGAGGGTGGCTCGACATAAAAACGCTGTACACGAAACACTCTACCGCCGACAGAAACATTCTTGTCAAAAGGAATCTCAGTCTGGTGCAGAAAGTCTAGAATATTCTCTGTCTGGGGTGTAAATCTGCTCGCTATTCCATTTTGTGCCTCTGCAACCGACGAGTAAGCAATACGATTCTCCTTTCTATGCGCGCGAGATGCAATTAAGATCATCGGCAACACAGCAGCATCAAAGAGCTTGGTATCGGCGAGATCCGTTATTTCTTCGATACTGAAACGCCTTCGCAGGAACAGTCTGATTTTCTTGGCGCCTGCGGTTGAAAGTATCTTATTGGAAACAATGAAGCCTAATCTACCGGATTTATTTAGAAGATATTCGGACAACTCAAGAAACAGGGCGGCAATATCAAAACGACCGCGGGCAGTCGTATAAGACAA
>JAFGTU010000402.1 GCA_016933985.1 Sedimentisphaerales bacterium
GTCGGCATAGAGCGCGATGAGCTTGTCGATGCGAAGCGCGTGCAGCGAAAAATCGACCGGCTCGCCCGACCGCAGGCGGACTTTGCCAAAACTGAGATTAAGCGCTTTCTCAAAAGCTATGGCAAACGGCGTGCGATGAAGCCGGGCCTGGAAAGGACGCGCTACGTCCTCAGCCGGCTTACCGAAAGGCCCGTTTACTATATCTGGCGAAATCCCGATATTGGGAATGTAGAATTGAGAATGCAGAATGTAGAACGCAGAATACAGAATCTTTAGTTCTCAATTCTTAATTCTCAATTCCAAATTCGAAAGCAACCGACGGGGACGGAGTATGCCTGCAAAAGAAAAAAGTAAAAAAGCTACCACGAAGACACGAAGGAAAAAAGTGAACACAAAAGTGAAAAGACAGGAATCGCCGGACCGAAAAGGGCACGACAAAATCAGGTCGATTGAATTGGCTAAGCTGGTTGCTCATCCGGCGAATCCCAACGTGATGAGCCGAGCAGGTGGCTGATTAGCCGCGGAAATGCCCACCGGAGGGCGGAAAGTTTAGCACGGCTCGCGCCGAATCGGGCGAAACTATGGAAGTTTCCAAATGCTCCGCTTGCATCGGACCGATATTGTATGTATAATGAAAACGGCATAAAGGATGTCGCTCATGGGACGAAAGACACACAAATCCATCAGATTTGAATTCGACCGCGATAAGGCGGTTCAGGCCGTCCTCTGGCTGCTCAGACGCAACAATGGTGCGATGGACAAGTTAAAGCTGATAAAGCTGTTTTTCTGGGCTGACAGGGAGCACCTTGTTCGATACGGCCGTCCGATTGTCGGGGGCGAGTACTACAACCTCGACTATGGGCCCGTTTCCTCAGAGTTGCTGAACCTCGTGAATGAGAGCGATGCGGATGCGTCGTCGGTGCCCTTCAGCAGCGACAAAAGGACTCATCAGGTCTGTGCTAACGGCCTGTGCGAGGAACGATTGCTCTCGAAGTCGGATTTGGATGTTCTCGATGAGGTATATAACCGCTACGGACATATGGACGGATTTCAGCTTAGCGACATGACACACAAGCTTACGGCATACACGCAAAACGAGCCGCCCAAGGGAGGACGCAGTGCATTAGCGTATGAGGACTTTTTCCTCGACCTTGCGGACGCTAAGTCGCAAGAGATGCTAAGAATAATCCTCGACGAGCAGGAGGCGTGGATGGATTTGGCCTGATGGAGCTGCCCGAAGAGCTGAAAATCCGGGGCATCCTGACCCAGGGAGGGGCCTTCAGAGCAAAACTCGCCTCGGCGGCGCCTTACCCACGGTATTACTTTGTTCTAAATCGAGACCCTGTTTCAGACAGCGATTTGGTTCTTCTAACAAGCACAACACAATTTGAACTGCATAGGAATTGCGACGGGGGCGACGACGTTCACATACCTTTACGACGCGCAGAATACAAAGAGTTCACACGAGACTGTCTGGTATGCTGCAACCGGCCACGCATTATTAAGAAGGCAGAGTTGGTGAGGCGATTAAATCTGCAAAAATACGAGTTGTTAGTCCCTCTTCCGTCGCACATCGCGCAAAGGATAGCTGCTGGGATAGCAAAGAGCAGCCTGGTCCCGCCTGCTGTAAAAGAGATGGTTCTTGGCCCTCAAGCAGGCAAGCGCCTAAATGGGAATCGCACAAAGCCCAACAGCGAGTGACAACTCAGCTCGGCGATAAAGCGCCGCCCTGGCATCTCGGGTCTACCCATCGCACTCTAAACACCTAACAATTCATCAATCTACAAACCGTCCATTTGTTGGTACAGGAGAGACAGAACCTATGTCTGCGGAGATCACATCGATACAGTTATCAAAGTTGGTTGCTCATCCGGCGAATCCCAACGTGATGAGCCGAGCGACCTTTCGCAAGCTGGTTGCCAATATCGAGCAGACGGGCAGATACGAGCCGCTCGTCGTCAGGCCTCATCCGCAAAGGCGCGGCTTCTTCCAAATCATCAACGGCCATCATCGATGCAAGGCCCTGCAGCAGCTCGGCTGTTCGAAGGCCGACTGCGTCGTCTGGGATGTCGATGACGAGCAGACCGACATACTGCTCGCGACGCTAAACCGGCTTTGCGGACGCGATGAGCTGGATAAGAAGCTGGCGCTTCTGGCTCGGCTGAGAGAGCGAATGGATTTAGCCAACCTTGCAAAGCTGCTGCCGCACACAGCCAAACAAATCAGTCGGCTCACCCGTATGAAGCTGCCTGATATCGTCAGGCCGAACGGCTCAACGCCGATTCTATCGCCGATGGTCTTCTTCCTCAGCGACGAACAAAAGCAGATTATCGATGAGGCGATGCGCCTGGCGATGGTGGGCTCCGAACAAGCCGGCCCGGCAAAAAGGTCCGCAGCGGCGATTGCCAAAATAGCCGGGCAATTCCTCAAGGCCCATGCGATGCAGACCCAGCAACAGAATTAGAACAGGCGTGGAAATCCTGCACATCACCCGCTGCGTGTGAGGAATTGCTGAACTGCTGACAGCAAATGTTTGAGAAAGGTATAGTCTTGGCCGTGTGGGTTATGTTAATCTTCCGAGGATTGCTTTTTGAGGTAGTTCAAATCGCCCCAGGTTGCGTACTGGACCCGGTGGAGATCCTCGTTTCCGGTCTGCGGGGGCAAATTGCCGACATTGAATGTCCACAACCATTCACCCCAGGTCAGCCCGCAAATCTGATGTGTTCGCTCATCCTCCCACCTCCAGTGCTCGATGTGACCATCGACGTAAGAAAAGCATGCGCCTGCGAGATGCGGACACTGCGGCTTGTCGCTCCATGTCTGATGTGTATAGTTGACTATGAAGCTGTCGGGGCTTGCCCAGCCCTCCTCGATGAAGACGATTCTCTCGTGGGGCTTGCGAATCTGCACACGTGTCTTGGCAACGACCCCCTGATCCCCGTGGCCTTTCCACTCGCCGTTCATCGATTCAACGATAACGTACGTCCGCAGCATGTCCCGCTTGGCTTCGGGACAGGCATAGACTTCGATATCCAGCAGGTAAGGGAAAAGAGCACCTCTTTTCATTTCTGCGATTTGCTCTTCTTTAACGTCGGGGTCGGCGCTCATCTGTGGACCGATGAATGTCCAATCTTCACCACACCACGGGATTTCGCCCGGCTGTCGCGGGTTCTGACCAGCACTTACGATTTTTTCATCGTTCTGGTCGGCGTACATGATCCACGCGAGACTGAGCTGGTGAAGATTGTTCAGACAAAGTGTGCGTTTGGCTTGCGCCCTTGCCTTTTTGAGTGCAGGCGTGAGAATCGCCATCAGCAACGCTATTATGGCAATGACGACGAGCAACTCAATGAGTGTGAAAGCTGCTCTTGTTCGCGGTTTTGATGTTGTCCAAGACTTCATTCCTCGACTCTCAGACCGGCTTTGCCCAAGGCGGCTCTGAGCTCGTGCCCCTGCAAAGAATAGACGCGTGTTGTGGTGTGGACTTAGTTTGTGCTGCTACCCCTTTTGCACTTGATGCGGGCTCTTGCATCTGACTTGCGGTCTTATTTCATAGCCGCGGCCCTTGGGAATGAGTTTAGTGGTTCTTGATAGGCAAGTCAAGCGAAAAATGGCACTTTCTACCGCTCTTAAGCAAGCATCGCTCAGCAGCGCCCCGTCCGCACTGCCGCAGAATAATTGGGCGTATTTTGCTGGAAAATGCCGGCCGATCCGACTATTATGCGACGGTTGTGGGCGGCGGTCGTCGGCATGGACTTGAAAGGGTAAGCGATGAAACGGCGTGCATACAGCAGACGAGATTTTATGAAGGTTGCAGGGGTCGGTCTTCCAATCGCAATGGCCGGCGCAACCGGCGCCGCCGAACAGCCGCCAAGCGAAGGCCAAGCTGCAAAGCGGCAGACCGTCATCGTCGATAAGAAGCAGCTTCCCCGGATTTATCGCGACGGCTTCGAGACGCTCAAGGTCGGCCTCTGCCAGGTCCACACCCAAGAGTGGGCCCTCGATGAGAATCTGGCGCGGACTCTTACAGCGATTGAGGCCGCCGCGGAACAGGGCGCCGAAATCGCCGTAACGCCCGAATGTGTCATCCACGCATACCCCTTTGACGATACGCAGGGAAAATCGCAGGAGTTCCGCGAGAAGCTCTTCGCCGCGGCAGAATCGCTCGACGGCCCGCGACTAAAAAGCGTCTGCCAAAAGGCCCGCGAGCTGAGCATCCACATCGTCATCGGATTCGTCGAGGAAGGAACCGATGACCAAATCCACAACGCCGCCGCCCTGATTTCTCCACAGGGCGAAATACTCAGGGTTTATCGCAAGGTGCACTGCAGGCACTTCGAGAGCATCGACCACTGGGGCTATTTTACGCCCGGCGACGACTTCTTCGTCGAACGGCTGACCTTCGGCAACCGCACGTTCAACGTTGGCCTGATGATATGCTTCGACAGGGAAATGCCCGAATCCGTGAGATGCCTGCGGGCCCTCGGCGCTGAAATCATACTCTGCCCGCTCGCGACCAACACCAGCGATATGAGCGCGTGCACGAATCGCGCGGATAACGAGAGCATCACGCGAATCAGGGCGACGTCGAACGAGCTCTTTATCGTCGTCGTCAACCATGCCGACAGATTCAACGGCGGCAGCTTCATCGTCGGCCCGCTCGGCGAGCTGTTCTGCCAGTTGGGCCAAGCCCCGGAGGTCCTCGTTTACGACCTGCCCGTCGGCATTATCACAAAGAAGTTCCACAATGAGCCGCTCGGCTGGATGGGCTGGGGCTATCGCCGGCCCGATATCTACAATAAATACCTCTAAGTCAGACCGGTCGGACCCGTCAGACAAGTCGGACAGGACTCTCACATATCCAAATTCGAAAGGGGTCTCTCTATGCCACACGGTAAAGGTCTAAGCAGAAAACAAAAGGCAGTATTGAATGATTTGTTCGAGCAGGGCCTTGATGAACCGGATGCCCTGGCCCGGCACAAGGTCCGCGCCGCCACTTACAACGCGTGGTTTGACGACCAGCGGTTCGCCGCCGAGTTCCAGCGACGCATGCAGGCCGCTTACAGACGCGGCGAGCTGATTATGGCGAGGTATGTAAACATGGCGGCCGCCAACCTGGTTCACCTTACAAACTCAAAGAATCAGGAGACCGCA
>JAFGTU010000403.1 GCA_016933985.1 Sedimentisphaerales bacterium
GCATCGACTTGCCGCTGCCGAAGCCCTTGGCCTCGGACATATTCAGATTGTACCTGCCGTTGGCATCCCTCCACGCCCGGACCATCCCTTCGTGCAGGACGTCGGGACTTTCCTCATTGTACTGAATGGCGAACTGGTCGATATTCTCGTCGTCGGCCAACTCGTCGAAATCAAGGCCGTTGAGCTTGTGCACGGCTATCGGATGGTCGTAATCGTCGGCTGCGCGGATCTCTGCTGCGATATTGCCGACCCGCTTAGCGCTGAAAACCTCCTGGTATTCCTCCGCCACGCACCATATCAAGTTTTTGTGATGCTCGAACCTATCGACAATCGCATGGATGAAGGCGCGCTCCTGCTCGCCGACCTTGTCGCCGGTCTTCCACACGCAGGCGCTGTCGTCGTAAAAGAAGAAATAAATGACAATTCCGCTGCTATCCATCTCGGCAAACCACCGTTCCCACTGATCGAGCACCTTGGGATCGATCCCTTTGGATGGGTCGTGGTCGACAAAAGGATTGTTTGTTTCATCGCCGTCGCCCCCATGGGAGCGCACGGCCATCAGGTAAATACAATTTGCCCCGGTTCCCTTCATTTTTTCAATGAGCGATTCCTGATCTCCGTCCCTCGTCCCATCCGGTTTCAGTTTGCCTCGATACAGGAAATCTTCCGGGTCGCCCGGCCCACACATAAAGAACGGCCGACCATCCTTGCGTTTTAGCCATCGGCGATTCTCAGGATCAACTACAATCCTGCCGGTGGATTCGGACTGCATGACCGAATCCTTGACCAGCTTCAAGGCATGGTTGACCTTCTCGCTGCCTTCGATTTTGGTATCGTTCCAGGAAACTATCAGATCGAGACTCGGCATAATCACCACAGCGCGAATGTCGCCGTGTCCGAAGCAGCCATAGACGTCGCTACCAACGTCGGGCCAGTTCCGCGTGCCGTCCCGCCCCTTCCCATTGATCCACCATGCAAAGCTGTAGTTGCCGTTGTGGTCGCACTGGTTATTGCCGCCGCCTATCGAACGCTGGCCTTCTATCATCTCACCCTTTTCGCCCTTTGTCCTCGGTATCGAGATAGGTAATGGACTGCTCGTCGCCAGCCTGGCAAGCTCGGCGCGGATAAGCTGCTTACTATTCCATTTGCCCTTTCGCAGATAGAGCAGCCCGAAACGCGCAAAATCACGCGGCGAAATCCCTAATCGCCCGGGCCGATTTCCCGTGCCGAAGGCCATAAAAGTCGGCTCGTCCTCGCATTGCAGCAGATCCATCAGGCCCGGACGAAGCAATTCACTGTCAACCTTATCCCATGTCGTTCCGTAAACTTTCAGAAACAGGGTGTCGAAGAACAGGGCCATATTCCAGTCGCTGTAATCGAACGCCTGCCCCGGCCGCTCAGCCACGCCGTAGCACGAGACCTGATTGCACAAATGCCGCCACGTTATCTGGCGGTCCTTGTATCCGAGACCTTCGTTAAGCGATTTCAACCCCGGCTCAAATTCGCTCACAAGCTCATCGACGCTCTTGATCTTGCCCGACTCGACGGCCTTGAGCAAAAAGTGCGTATAGACGGGCTTGACCGCCGAAGCGACATCCATCCTCCTGCCCAGGTCGCCCCAGGCATAGACCATATACCCGCCCCGGACGACGCACCCGAATCCCCCGGCATAATCGCTCATCTCTTTGAGCTTCTGCTCATCCAGGCCCGCCTCGCTCGCCCGTTTCGTTTCCCAAGTCCGGCCCGGATAGACCAACTTGCCTTCTCCCGCGTCGGCGCGTATAACGCCCAAGCTTATGCCCGCTGCCACCATCCCCAACAGGTATCTTGCGACCTTCATCATTCATTCCCTCAATTTAAGAATTGACTGCCCGTCCAGACGCCCACTTGTAGCCGTGTTAGAAACAGGCAGGCTGCATCAATAGACAGGTGTTTTTCGCCTTGTGAATATCTCCGCTCTTCCCGTAACTAATTCTTTTTCTTCCCTTATAAACTTAATATGTCGCAGTAATGCCCAAGCGCTGTTATGCCACTGCATCTGGAAACCTCTCTGGTGCGCCTCTTTTTCCATCGCAAGGCGTTTATTTTGGTCAAAGACCAAGAAATCAAGTGCTTCGGCTATTTGCTCCACTGAAGCTTCCCCGGGATCGACCAAAATGCCTCTGGCATATCTGCCGATGACAAGACCGCTCGGACAAGGTTTGTTTGAATGAATAAGCTCCAGAGCACAACGAAATTTGGTTGCTATCGCAACTCTGCTGGAGCCTAAAGTATCGGCTAATATACCACTCGACGTCTGAAACATATTGAGATAAGGGAGCACCATGACGTTGGTCGCACCATAAAATTCCAAGAAAGTGCCTTCATCCAAAAAGGCATCGAGAAAAACGATATCGTACTGCCTAAAATCAAGACCCTCCAACTCTTTGGCCCTGCACCATTTTAGTTTGGACTCTTCCAGCGCTTTAGTCAATGTTGCCTGATATGCCTGGTATTGTCTGCCTTCGGCTGCCCGGACAAAATCCGGATGGCATTCACCTGCAATTAAGTACACTATTCTTTCCCTTTGGCTGTCCGTGCAGGACCGTTCTAAAAACCTTCCATAGGCTCTAACGCTATACTGAATTCCTTTGTCAGAGGACAATAGCCCCAGTGTGGTAACAAGAAAGAAGTCTTTCAATCCATATTTTTCTTTGACTGCCAATCGGTCATGTTCGGAAGGGTGTTGCATCCTGATTCCGTGGTCAATGTGCTTGAGCTTTGAACGGTCGATATTATAAGTTGTGGATTCCAGTGTTTCTATAGCACTTTCTGAGGTCAGAATAAGGCCGTCACTATACTCAGCAAGCTCCTGTAACGTTTTCTTTTGATGGTCATTCGGCTGGTCAAGCACCGTGTGAAGGTAAACCAGGGTAGCGAGCCCCTGAGCGCCAAACGCTTTTGCCATATCTACAAAATTCGTTCCTTTGCCATCCTTTCCATTCTTATCAGGATCAAGGCCGTATTCGTGCTGCAATACAACAATGGTCGGGTTTGCACTTTCTTTTGCCCTGGTTATTATGTTCTTAATGGCAAGACCCCAGGATTCCGAGTTGTACTGGTCAATAACAAGGTCAACAGGAATACGATATGTTCCACTGTTTTTGTCGATTGCAGCAACTCTTATGTGGCCAACTTCACCTGTAAAATGTTCAAGCGCACCAGCCAAGTCACGCGAAAACGTGCCTATCCCGCATCTTCGCGGCGGGTATGTACTGACTATTCTTATGTTATATGGCACAAGAATGTTCTTTCAGTCACAATGATTATTCACATTCATGATATGCTAAACAGTTGCAAAAGGAAAGTCCTGCTTTAAGCATTTCTATCCTGCTTTAACCATATCTGCTAAAACGATAGAGGAAATATAAGCAGTGATTCTACCTGCGCATCAGCGCAAAGAAAAGGTGAAAGTAATTGAGGTCGCGCCTGTGCAGGCGGTCAGTACCAGGTCAAAATCTCGGCTTTGAGCCTTCTGTACGGCCCCAATCTGCCGCAGAATTAGAATCTGAAATTCATCGCGACAAAGAATGTTCGGCCCGGCGTTTCGTGGGCTGTGACCTCGCCAATTCCGAAGTTAGGCCCGTTGGTTTTATTGAATACGTCGCTGACGCCGACCATGACCTCGCCGCGTCCTTCGGCGAATTTCTTCGCCACGCTAAGGTCAAGACGGTGTGATGCGCCGACATCAAAGATCATGGTGTCGCCGACCACAGGGGTGGTCCCCGTATATCTATAGTTTGCATTCAGTGTCCAACCGTCATCCAGGAACAGACGCCCCGTCAGCCCGACCTTGTGCTGGGCGGGAGCGTAGCTGCGGATCATCTGGTGTGACATGTACTCCTGAAAATCATTATAGGCGTACCACGCCGAAACTCTGGCGTTCTTACGCTCCCAAGCCAGTTCCGTTTCAACTCCCCAGGAATCGGCGCCGTCGATGTTGTCCGGCTGGTAGAATGTCCTGCCCAGCGGCAACGGATCGGGGATAATGCGGTAGCCAATCAGCTTGGCGAAACGCTGGTAATAGCTATCGGCGCGGAGGGTGAGGCTGTCGGTCAATTTGCCTGTATATCCGGCCTCGAGCGCCCATGTCTCTTCGTTATCAAACTCGTTGCTTGGCTCCATGGCGTTAATCGCCCAGAAGCCCGGAAAACCCATCCCTGCAAGAGAGATGCGATTCGTGCTCGTCTCTCGCAAGTTGGCCAGCGGTGAGCGATATGCCTTGGCAAAGCTGAACCTGAGAGTATGGTATTTCTCCTCGTCCAGTGCGTAAAGAGCGCTCAGGCGAGTGGACCAGTCCTTCTGCGTTTCCGAGTACCAGTCGCCGCGAATCTGGCTCTCAAAGGTCAGGCGGTTGGTGGCATGCCAGCGGTCGATCAAGAACATCCCGGCCAACTGTTCGTCGTATGGCTCGCCGGAATACATCAGATGGCTGGGATTCGACGCCTCCGTCCCAATGCGAATAAAGCGAAAGTTGCCACCAACCGAAACATCGTGGGAGTCTCCAACTTTAAAGTTGTACTGCCCCTCGATATCGTTCTGCATAGTGAACCACTTCATAAGGCACGGCACCCAGGAATTGGCGAAATTGCCCGACCATTGTAGATACCCGCTGCTGCCGTCGTCGAACTGATGGTCTAACTTCACATACGACCGGACTGTCTCATGCCAGCCATTTCCACTCGGATAATACCCGAGAAACTCATAACTTCCTAAGACATTGTGGGAATAATCGGTCCCGAAGGAGATAACGGTGTTCTCGGAGTAGTTATAGAATGCCTCGCCGCTAAACACGAACGAGCGGAAGTAATCTCTCGCCGAGAAATTGTTGAAGCCAATCCCAAGAAGAGGGTTCCCCGTGAGAGTCGGCTTGCCCGATACGTATCGCCCGGCGCCGGCGTCGTCGGAACTTCCGTAGTCACTATACCCGGCCGATGTGCGCCATCTCCATTTGCCGTCCTTTTCGGCGTAGCGCAGGTGCGTGTATGAATCGCCAAACTCATCGATATTTGTCGAGACAAAGCCGCCGAGAACGTCCTCGGGCTTCTTGGTTATGATGTTGATCACGCCGGTGAAGGCATTCGCGCCCCACGCCGCGCCCCCGGGTCCCCTGACCACTTCAATCCGCTCTATATCTTCCAGCAGCAAAGGGTACCGATAGAACTCCGAACCGCCAAAAAGCGGACTGTCGGCGGAACGCCCGTTGATAAGTGTAAGCGTCCGATCTGATATCAAATCGTGCAGCCCTCGGACGCCTACGGCATACCTATCGCGACTCAGCTTAATTACATCCACACCCGGCGCAAATTGTAGAATCTCCGGGATGCTCGTCAGGCCGCTGTAGTGAATGTCCTCGGCGCTGATTACGCTGACCGGAACCGACAGTTCACTTATCTTCTGCGCCTGCCGTGATGCCGAGACAACCTCCACCTCCATTAGTTGCTCGATGGACATCTCGAAAAGGTCTTCCGGCTTGTTCGGCTCGGCGCCTCCTGCAAACACCGGCACGTAACACCCAAACACGCAGAGAATCAGCAAGACATACAACAACTTTGCTCTTATTCGAGTCGTCACTGCTATAGCCATGATCACGCCTCAATGAAGAAAAGATGGAATGCACCCCTTCCTTTTACCCTTGCCGCCGGCATCCGTGCCCCCACTTGATTGGTGCTCGGTTCTAAGATTACGGCGCATAAACACTTATCAAAGAATCGGCTATTCCACGTTGTGCGTTAACCACGTTTTCCCTTGTTTTATTGCCGATCATCTCCTGCTTCCCAATTGACGCTCTGTCAGCCCACTCCTGCCCGCAAGCACTTTATAAGTGCGGCCTATCTATCTATTAGCAGAATCACCATTGACCTTTGGACCCATTTTTCAGCCGAAAAAGCAAGGCACTTCAAAAGTGCTCAAAAACTTCTCGTACATTTCCACCCATTTTCCTTCAAAAAGTGCGAATATGGTGATTTCCTAATGTCACCACTTTATATGCTTGCTAATAAAGCACTTAAACCCATTTTTCGCCCCAATTCCCACTGTTGCCAGGTGTGCAATCACACCCTGAAAATCCCCGTTTTTCGCCCAGAAACAAGGATCCGCCCGAAGAGTCCCCCAATTCTCCCCTTACGAAGCTCGCAAATCCGCATTTTTGCGCAAATATTGAACACTCTACGATTCGCTTTGGTCCCTCCCATCCACCTCTAATCTGCGAGAAGAACGCAAATTGATAGCTCAACTTCTCACGAACATACTTCCGGGTAGTTGCTTTATCAGGCCCTTCAAGCGCAGGGAAATCAGGGCTGCGTTGACGCTGCCGGGCTGAAGAGCCGTCTCCGCGATTATCTCTTCTATGTGCTTCGGGTCCTTATCGAGGAGGTTGTAAACGGCTCTCTCATCGCCGCTCAATTTCAAATCCCTTGCATCGAATAACGGCATTTCGACTTTGTCGGTCGCCTTTGCCGCCGCTTCGCCGACGTGCGATTCCAACTGCTTGCCCAAATAACCGATCGCCTCCATAACATCCTCAACCGAATCAATCAGTCTTGCCCCCTCCTTGAGCAGTTGGTGCGTGCCCTTGCTAAAGGGCGAATCAATCTTTCCGGGCACCGCCATAACCTCGCGATTATAGTCGAGGGCGGCTTTGGCCGTTATCAGCGCCCCGGAGCGCAGAGACGCCTCGATTACAATCGTGCCCAGCGCCAGTCCAGCGATGATTCTATTGCGAGGCGGGAAATTCTGTGCCAACGGCTCATAGCTTAACGGCAACTCGCTTATGCAGGCGCCGGATTGGCTGATTTGCTCGCTGAGCTTTCCATTCTCCGGCGGGAAGATATTTGCCAGGCCGCAGCCCATCACGGCAATCGTCCGCCCCTGGGCTGCCAGCGCGCCCTGGTGCGCGGCGGTATCGATTCCGCGGGCCATTCCCGAGCATATCGTAAAGCCTGATGAGGCCAGCAGATGGGCAAATCGCGAGGATTGCTCGCAGCCGTAGTGACTGCAAATCCGAGAGCCGACTATCGAGACCGCCAGGTTGTCGTCGCGAGTCACCTCGCCCTTCACATAGAGCACAGGCGGCGGGTCGTAGATTCGCTTCAACACAGGCGGAAAGCGAGCGTCTTCGCAGGTCAGAAGCCACACGCCCAGTTTCTCTGCGCGATCCAGCTCAGCGCCAGCATCGAACTTGTCACGCGTCGTTGCGATTCGCTCGGCGGTCTTGAGGCCGATTCCGTCAACCTTGGAAAGCTCACTGGCCGAAGCACCCAAAGCTCTATCAGCCGAGCCGAAACGCTTTATCAACTCGGCAAAAATGACCGGGCCGACACCATCAGCCCGTATCAGCTTGAGCCACTTTTCAACATCCGGCGAGTTGGGCTGCACTTGCTTCATACGCTCACTCTTCACGAGCCGACTTCTGCACGACCGTCGATATCCAAATCCGCCACGCCGGGCAAAAGTCCCGGCAGGGGCAGGCTCCATAAGTTGAAATTTAACCATAAAGAACACATCCAGGCAAGTGCTCAATTGACAACAAACCACACCTCAATCCTTGAAAAAATGCCGGTTTTGCGGTATGATTCGCTTATTAGACGGTTCGGGCTGCTGCATCGAAGTTTCCGGCGGCGCATTGTGGGTGTCAGTGAAGAGCGGCGGTCCAAACAAACAAGAAGGGTCACAAGTGCAGAGATGAGAGACGTTACGCAGATTCTAAATGCGATCCAAGAGGGCAACGCTCGTGCGGCGGACGAGCTGCTTCCGGCTGTCTATGAAGAACTGCGTCTCCTGGCCGCTCAGAGGCTTTCGCAAGAGAAGCCCGGACAAACGCTTCAGGCTACTGCTCTGGTTCACGAGGCCTATATTCGGCTGGTTGGGCAGGAGGCCCGAGATTGGAAGAGCCGGAGCCATTTCTTCAGAGCGGCGGCGGAGGCCATGCGAAGGATTCTTATTGATAACGCCCGGCGGAAAAAGGGGGCCAAGGGCGGAGGCAGGCACAATCGGATTGAATACGATGCGGCTCTAATTCCAGATCGAGCAGATCGGTCGTTTGATGAGCTCTTGGCCCTGAACAAAGCGCTTGAAAGGCTGGCTGAGAATGACCGGATCCGAGCCGATCTGGTTAAGCTGAGATACTTTGCGGGGCTTACTATAGCACAGACTGCAGAAATATTAGGCATCTCCGAGGCCACGGCGAAGCGATACTGGAATTACGCCCGGGCGTGGCTTATTCGTGAGATAGGCTAATCTGCCTTTCAGGCCGCATTAAGCCTGCAGAGGCGAGACTATTTATTATTTTTGCGACTTTTTTGAGCCGGCACGGGCTCAAATTACGCTTTTTATTATGAAACACCGGTTGAAGGAGGCCCAACAGTGGCCAGAAACGATAAAAACAACGAAGAGACAATCTTTGATGCCGCCATAAAGCTGCAAAGCGGCCCGCAGCGGGATGCTTATCTTGCTCAGGCGTGCGGAAACGACAGCAAGCTGCGTGGGGAAGTGGAGGCCTTGATCCGGGCCCACGAGGCCAAGAGCTTGCTCGACGAGCCGGCCTTCGATTTAGGTGTAACTATTGACCGCTCGCCCATAACGGAGGGTCCCGGCACGGTAATTGGGCATTTCAAGCTGTTGGAGAAGGTTGGGGAAGGCGGAATGGCCTCTGTCTATATGGCCGAGCAGAAAGAACCTATCCGCCGCAAAGTAGCCTTGAAGATCATCAAATTGGGCATGGATACCAGGGAGGTTATAGCCCGTTTTGAGGTCGAGAGGCAGGCTCTGGCAATGATGGACCATCCCAATATCGCCAAAGTCTTTGATGCAGGCGCCACGGATACGGGTCGGCCTTACTTTGTGATGGAATTGGTTAAGGGCGTCTCAATTACAGAATACTGCGATAAGAACAAGATTAGCACCAAGGAACGTCTGGATCTGTTTATTCAGGTATGTAACGCCGTTCAGCACGCGCATCAGAAGGGGATTATCCACCGTGATATGAAACCTTCCAATGTTATGGTGACGCAGCGCGACGGCAAGGCCGTGCCTAAGGTCATCGACTTCGGCATTGCCAAGGCGACGAGCCAGAAACTCACAGAAAAGACGCTATTCACACGGTACGCGCACATAATCGGCACGCCGGCCTATATGAGCCCCGAACAGGCCGAATTGAGCGAGCTGGACGTTGATACGCGGACGGATATCTATTCTTTGGGCGTTTTGCTTTATGAGCTGCTGACGGGCACGACGCCGGTTAGCGAGGAGGAGCTTCGGAAGGCGGGGCTTGTTGAGGTGCAGCGGATGATTCGGGAGGATGAGCCGGTCAAGCCTTCCACGAAGCTGACGACGCTGGGCGAGCGGCTGATCGATGTGGCCGAACATCGCAAGGCCACGCCGGATTCACTGAGAAAACTCGTGCGTGGCGACCTGGACTGGATAGTGATGAGGTCGCTGGAGAAGGACCGCAGGCGCAGATACGACACGGTCGCGGAATTAGCCGCCGACATAAAGCGGCATCTTCGTTGCGAACCGGTCCTGGCCGCCGCGCCGACTCTTTCCTATAAAGCGCGGAAGTTCGTCCAGCGGCACAGAGTCGGTGTGATTACCGTAGCGCTTGTTATGGGCGCCTTGATTGCAGGGGCCGCGGCAGCCACTGTCGGCTTTGTACACGCCAATGTTCAGCGCAGGCGGGCAGTATCCAATTTTGAAAGGGCCTGTGCTGCCGTCGATGAGATGATGCGCCTGGCTCAGCGGTCTGTTTATGAGGTCCCTACCATAAAGAGCGGGGCGCTGCTGCAGCAGGATATTGTGCTGAAGGCACAGGAGTTCTATCAGGGCCTGTCAAAAACCAACAAGAACATCCCCATCCTTCGTGTCAAGCTCGCTGGAACGTACCAGGTCGTAGGCGAAAGCTGTTTGATTCTGCGAGATTACGAGCAGGCCGAGCAAGCTTATCGCCGGGCTGTCGGGATTTTCGAGGAATTGATGCGTGAATTTCCCGAGGATGCTGAATTGCCAAGCAACTGCGCGTATTGTCAAAACGGATTGGGTCTGTCGTTGGATGGATTGGGGCAGGACGAGGAAGCCCAGTCTGCGTATCGCAGTAGCCTGGACATGCTCAGGCCGGTGGCTAACACGTTCAGCTTCGGGACGCCCAAGGAGCTTGGGCCGGTAGTGAACAGCCGTTTTGTGGACTGTGGCCCCTGTATCTCCTACGATGGATTGTCGCTCTTCTTTTATTCAAACCGGCCGGGCGGATTTGGCCGCTCTGACATCTGGGTGACAGAGCGGGCGACTACACAGGACCATTGGAGCACGCCGGTCAATCTCGGACCGACGATTAACAGTAAGAGCTACGATGCCGCGCCGACCATTACCGCTGACGGGTTGATGCTATTCTTTGAGTCCGCCCGTTCGGGGGGCTGCGGCGGGTCGGATCTCTGGGTGATTACGCGACAGACTACGGATGGTGCGTGGTCGGAGCCGGCAAACATAGGTCCGAATGTGAACGGGCCGGACCTTGACGGCGCGCCTAGCATCTCGGCTGACGGTCTCTCGCTTTTCTTCCTATCCGACCGGCCCGGAGGCGCAGGTAATTGGGACCTGTGGTGGACAAGCCGCCAGGCAGTAGGCGATCCCTGGGATACGCCTGTAAACCTCGGAGCAATTGTCAACAGCCCATATTTGGATCAGACCCCGAGCATTTCGCCGGACGGGCTGATGCTGTTCTTTAGTTCCAAAAGACCTGGCGGCTTAGGCTATATGGGCGACATCTGGATGGCAAGACGAGAAACGGTCTCTGATACCTTTGGCAAGCCCGTCTTTTTATCGCCGCCACTGAACAGCGCAGCTTGTGAGGTCTGTCCGAATATCTCGGCCGATGGGGCGACTATTTATTTCGCCACGTATGCGAGACCAAGTGGAGCTGGTAACTGGGACTTGTGGGAGGTGCCGGTCCTTAAGCTACAACCTGACTCAGCAGAAGAGCTCAACAGTAGTACTCTTGGCGAGCCAGCAGAAGAATGAGTGTGTAAGCCTGCGCGAGGCTCTTTTGACAGATATGTGATGAGTTACAAGAATGGCCGGTGAGCGGCATGCCGCCAAACAAATGGCTCACCGGCCCGACCCGGCCCAGGTGGATTGGTCTGCACGCCGGGGCCAAAGGTCCGACTATGATACTGCAGACTCAGAAAAAGACAATATAGGAGGTATCAACTATGTTTCAGAGAAAAGATTTAAGGCACTGTTGCTTCCCGATGTTTGTGCTTGTTCTGGTAACGGTTGGGGCGGCAGACGCCAAGCCGAAGCTTAAGTTTGGCATTCCCTCCAATCTTGGTTCACTGGTTAACTCTCATTCTAACGACGGAGCTTTTAGTCTATCGCCCGATGGTCTGGAGCTGTACTTTGGCTCTGACCGGGGTGGTGGATACGGCGGCTGGGATATTTGGCTGACGACACGGCTAACGCGGGAAGACCCGTGGGAATTCTCGGTGAATCCTGGATCGTCGATCAACACTCTTAGTGGTGAGGGTGCTCCATATCTTTCCGCCGATGGGCTCGCCCTTTATTTTGCCTCCAACAGGCCGGGGGGACACGGTAATTACGACATTTGGGTGTCGACGCGTGCCACGCTCGGTAGCCCGTGGGGCGAAGCTGTAAACCTTGGACCGTCGGTAAATACTTGGGCTGACGAGTGCTGCCAGGTTATCTCGCCCAATGGTTTGGAGCTGTACTTCGCAGAATTAGCGGTCTTTCATCCAAGTGGGTACGGTGGCGGCGATATTTGGCTCTCAAAGAGAGAGTCTGTTTCAGACTCTTGGGGCGACGCAACGAATCTTGGGCTAACAGTGAATAGTCCTGATTTTGAGTCCGTTGCGACAATCTCTCCGGATGGTTTGACACTGTATTTTGACTCTGACCGTCCCGGGGGTTATGGTTCGACAGACGTTTGGGTAACGACGAGAGCGTCGCTGACGGACCCTTGGGAGCAGCCAGTTAACCTTGGGCCCCCTATAAACAGTCTAGGGTACGACGCCTTCTGTATGTTTTTGCCTGACGGTTCAAAAGCCTATTTTACCTCCAGTATTGCGGGCTTTGGCTGGAATGACATCTGGCAAGTACCCGTGTCAGTAGTGTCAACCTGTGATCTCGATGATAATGGGGTTGTTGATTTAAGAGACTTCGCAGCTTTCGCAGAAGACTGGCTTTGGGAAGAGGTCCTGGACTGATAATAGACACCAGAGACAGGTGGCTGACCACGAACCGTGTCCAAGGTTATCGACAGATGGGTAACGGATTCTCTCCCGGCGGATGGTCGTTGAAATAGCCCTTGGGCAATAGGCAATGACTGAGAGGGCCGGCGCGGCCGATGGCGCCGGCCTTTCTATTCTGTTGAGAATGGGCGTGCGGGTAAAGGATTTGGAAAGGATGTCGCCCCCAAGGGCCAAGTTGCGATGTCCGCTAGAAACTCAGAGGCATGGGTTGCTAATTTCCCAAGAGCGAGAAGACTACCTTTGCGATTGATGTGTTGTCGAGATATGGGCCGCGGACAGGGTCTGTGTTTCGGGCTTGCTGTACGAATAATTGCGAGCCGGCGCCTTTGGCGTAGAACGGGATCAGTGAGTTGGTGTGGTCGGTGCTGTGGTATTCCATTTTCGGGGGGTTGCCCTTACCGTTATTCTTGATAGGATTCCATACGCCCTTGCCGTCGATTGTGCCGGAGTCCGGGCCTGTGAGGTATCCGCACTCGTGGTCGGCGGTGATAATCAGGAGGGTTTCCTGCCAACTGCTTTCGGTCTCAATCCACTTGATGACGGCTTCGACGGCCTTGTTGAATTCGATCTGCTCCTCGATGACCCTGCCGGGCTGATTGTCGTGACTGGCCCAGTCGATTGCGCCGCCTTCAATCATCAGGAAGAAGCCGTCGGGGTCGTTGTCGAGGACGTTCAGCGCGCCTGCGGCCATCTCAGCGAGAGTTGGGACGTCTCCGTTGAACGGCACTTCAAAAGGCGCTGCCTTGCCTTTGCCGCCCCGCTCCTGCTGGAGTGTCTTTTTCTTTTTCGGTATTGCGATTACCCTTTTTGGAGTGGGGCCGCTCATCAACTTTCGGAATTCGCCGGGCTCGTGGATCACGGTCCATTTATCCGGGGCGCCGTCGCCGTCTGAATCGGCCCCGGTGACGGAACCGTCCTTGAGGTCTTCCCAGGCATCTTTACCTCCGACGTACTTGTACTCCATTATCACTTTGACGGGGTCGCCGTCATTATCGTATTCGGGATGTCCGCAGCCCATAATAACTTCGAGGGGGCTTTTGTATATCATTTCGCGGGCTATCTCGTCATAGTTGTCGCGGCTCTTGTTGTGTGCGACGAATCCGGCGGGGGTGGCGTGGCTGAACTGTACGGAGGTGACAACACCGGTGGCCTTTCCTCGTTCTTCCGCCAGTTGTACGGTGTGTTTTAGCGGGGTCTTGTCGGGGGCGAGTCCGATGTAGCCATTCTTGGTTTTAACGCCTGCCGACATAGTGGTTGCCGCGGCGGCAGAGTCCGTGAAGCTCTTACTCTTTGAAACATACTTGAAGTCACTCCACGCTTTCTCCGGTTCGTAGCTCTGGCCATCGAGGTAGGTGGACATCGCCAGCTTTACCGGGAACTGCTCATACGGCTGGACGCCGGTTTTGCCGTATTGGTAAATGGTTGCGGCGTCCACATGGTTGTAGCCGCAGCCGTCGGAGATCATGACAATAACATTCTTGGCCCTGGGCCCGGCGGACTGCCCATCGGCCGGTCCGCTCAGTACCAAGGCAACAATCGCGAGGACATAAATCATTTTTCTCAGTCTGCCGATATAAGATCTCATAGAAAGCCCTTAAACCAGTCTTAAGCATCGTGCTGCCGTAATTCGAGCCAGTTATTATTGCAAAGGCGACCGCGGAATGCAAGAGTATCCCCGTAAGCACCATTGGTTTGGTCGCGGCCCGGGTCTTTTCGGTCGCCGGTAGTCAACAACCATTTGAAATGATACGGCGGGGGCAAGGCAGGAGTTCATTTTCACAATAGGATCCCGCAAAGCCAACGAGAGCAGTTCAGTGCGGCGGGGCTTTGGGAAGCACGGGTCCCAATCGCATCCTGTACGGAGAACCGGGTCAGATCAATAGTCAAAGGGCCGAGTCAAACAGATGGCTCGGCCCAGTGAATAATCGACAGAATACGGGGTAGCTACTTTGGCAAAGCCTTTTCAAACTCAGTAAGTTTCTCGGCTGTAATTGTTTCGACGTGCAGGTCTCCAAATATCACACGGTATTCGTTATCGGAGACCTTCCACCGCATCAGAACCTTATCCGCATTTGCCGGGGTAACGGACTGGCCATAGTATTGGGAGTCGCTGCCGGCCAGACCGACATAGAACATATTGAGGCATAGCATGGGCTGTAAGGCATTCCATCTCTTTTTATCTTGCTCGGGCCCGTTGAGCCCTTTTAGCTCGTCCTTTAATCGCAAGGCGGCGGGGACTTGGCTCTTGTCTAATTCTGAAAATAGACACGTCAGATTGATTTCCTCCGGATACTTGCCGAACAACTCGACACATTGTTTCAGACCATGGAGAGCTGTTTCTTCCGTGACGGTCGGCACCTTGCTTGGTGTACCGCCAATTAGTGTATAATCATTGGGTATGACCGTCTTGAATTCGGCGGGATCAACTGGGATATCCCACCGGTAGTCATACGTTGTGAAGTGCTGGGTTATTCTTTCCTTATCGTACGTTATGTGTTCTTCCGACCGCATAGGCAGGCGCGTTTTCACATCCACCCATATCCGGACATCGACTTGACTCGGCTTGCCTTTACCCTGAGTCACGAAGTTGGGGTCGGTGGCTCGAAATCCTTCAACTTCAACGCCGTCAATGGTTGACCTACCCATGCTCTCGTACTTGCATCCCAGGATTTCTTTGACCATCCCACTATTGGGGTCAATATTTGGGTCGAGTTGCTCAATTTTACCGCCATATTCTTGTGACCTCACTATAGTGGCATTGTGCGTTTCATACTTGACAGACCTGCCGCGACTGTTCGTCGGATATTACGCGTCTATCCGGCGAACAGAAGTCCGACAGCAAGGAAGCATCTTGATCCAGGCTGAGCAGCTGGTGTTTGCGCGCCCTAATCCGGTCTCGGCAACGATTGAGAGCGCACGTTGCCAGATAGGACTTACTCAGTGGAGTGCAATCGCAGCGATAAGTGGGGGGGGCAATTGACTCAGGGTCATTCAGCTGTAAATCAATTCGACGGCCTGTTCTCTCGGCCCTATTCAGTTGATATAGTTCGATTCCCAGAGGCGGCCTTCGCAGGCACGGTCTATGAGCATTCTCTTCCTTGCGGCATCACTCATTCGGGATTCGTCAGCAATCTCGGCAGTCTCCAGGTGGGAGGGTCTTGACTGGAATCGGAATTCCTCGATGTCTTCGAGGTCCGCGCCTGAGAAGACCGCTACGGTTGATCTGCAGCGACCGGTGGGATTCAGTTTGACGGTTTCCTTGCCAAGGTGCGTCCGGCCGTCCTTGCCGACGGCTACGATTCTGCATTCCTGTTTTTGGCAGAGCGTATCGACCATGTGAATTCGTACGTCAGGGCCTATTTGCTTTGGGTCTCCGACGAGGACCGAACCAAGGGGATAGTCTGCCGCTGTGCCGTCCCATGCTATTCTGCTTGTCTGCCAGTCATTTGATCTTTGCGAGGACCGGCCGCCAATGCATACAATGACCAGGCCAATCAGCAGCGCAAGAGCTGCTATCTTGACTATCAGCGATTTCCTCGACATTCTCTTGCTCCTTTCCATTATGTAAAGGACCAATTAGACAAACTCACTCTGTCTATCTATCTATCTATAGGTATAGACGAGATAAGTTGGCAAATCGTTACAAAACAAAGTGTAAATTCTTTGTAAAAGAGCGGTTTGGATTGAGATTGACGGCGGCGGGGATTAAGGATAGGCTTATGAAATAAATGTGAATCGTCTCTCGCCGTCAGCACGGAGGCGCCGGGGTGGGCAGACTTAATCGTGCGTCAAGCCTGTCCGCAGAGACGCATTTTCAGCAGAAAGGGCTACTCATGAATGAAACGACGAGCAAGAAAAGAGACTCACTTAACAGGCGGGATTTTGTCAAAGCCTCGGCGGCGATTGGTGCGGGTGTCCTGGCCGGAGGAACGAGCAGAATGTATGCCGCCGGCAGCGATAAGATTCGTCTTGGATTGATCGGCTGCGGCGGCAGGGGCAGGCACGATGGGTCGAATTGCCTCAATGCCGCCACAAACGTCGAGCTTGCAGCAATGGGCGATCTGTTCAAGGATCAGCTCGACAGCGCGCGCAACATGTTCCAGAAGAACCTTCCCGATAAGGTGAAGTTGACGGATGATACTTGCTTTGCGGGTTGGGATGCGTTCAAGAAGGTGCTTGCGTGCGACGTGGATATAGTGATTCTGACGACGCCGC
>JAFGTU010000404.1 GCA_016933985.1 Sedimentisphaerales bacterium
CTCCATGAGTCGCCGTCTCGCGATCAGCCGAATAACAGCGGAGTTCTCGATATTGTCATCGATGAAGTGATGTATCATCCCGTTGACCCGAATGAAGAATACGTTGAGCTGTATAATCCGACGAGCGGGCGCATATATCTTGAGAATGATGCCGGTTCGTGGCGTTTAGACGATGAAGACACTCAGGGTTACGTTTTCGAGACGGGGACATATATTGATCCCGGCAAGAGACTGGTCGTCATCGGCTTCGACCCTGCGACAGAAACAGCTCGGCTGAACGCCTTCATTGCAGCATACGGCGCCGATTCACTGACGCCCGGCGTGGACATAGCAGGCCCGTTCCCCGGGAGTTTCTCCAACAGCGGCGAGCGTGTTGCGGTGAAGCGTCCTCAGGCGCCGGATGATCCCGGCGATCCGGTCTCGTGGGTCATTGTCGATGAAGTGATTTACGGGGACGTGGCGCCGTGGCCTGTGGAGCCGGATGGGACCGGCAAGGCGCTGCAGCGAAATTACGCCGACGAAGAACACAGCGGCAACGACCCGGCAAACTGGCGGGCCGATGATCCGACGCCAAGCCGGTAGCCTTTAACGAGTATGTATAGAATATTTGGATTTGCGCGAATCGTTTTGACCGCGCCGGCGATAACCTTATTGATCGCGGGCGTGGCTGGGGCTGTCTGTCCGGTCGGTGATCTGAGCAGAGACTGCAAGGTTGATTTCGACGACATCCGTCTGTACGCCGAGCAGTGGCTCGATGAGAGCGGATGTTTCGACCCCGACCGCATCGATCCCAATTGCGCCGATTTCGACGGTGCCGACGGCGTCAATATATTCGACTTCGCGCTTCTGACGCGCAACTGGCGGCGGGCGGGCCATCCGATTATGATCAATGAGCTAATGGCGTCCAACAGCTCATTCGTACAGGACCCACAAGAGGACTACGACGACTGGCTGGAACTGTACAACGGCGGGGCCGAGGCCTTCGACGTCGGCGGAATGTATCTGACCAATGAAATCAGCAACCCAACGAAGTGGCGGATTCCCGACAACGTTTCCTACTTGACGACCATTCCATCGCACGGCTATCTGTGGATCTGGGCCGATAAGGATACCGGTGATTCGCCGGGGTTTCATGCGGACTTCAAGATCGATGTGGACGGCGGCGAGATTGGGCTGTTCGACAGCAACGGCACTGCTCTGGTTGACAGCGTCGCCTTCGACGTTCAGGCAACAAACATTTCATACGGCCGCTACCCGGACGGCAGCAGCGCGTGGAGATATTTCGGCACGCCCACCCCCGATGCAATCAACGACGGGGCCTATCTCGGCCTTGTTGAGGACCCGCAATTCAGCCACAAGCGCGGCTTCTACGATAGCACTTTTACGCTTACGATAGCCTGTGAAACGGAAGACGCCGTGATATATTACAGCACCAACGGCATCGAGCCGGGCGTGTGCAACGGGCGATATTGTTCGGGGACACGATACACGAATCCCTTCCCGATCAGCAAAACGACCTGCCTTCGCGTTAGGGCCATCAAGCCGGGATGGAAGCCGTCGCCGGTCAAAACGCAGACATACATTTTCAATGCGGACGACGCAACAAGGTCACTGCCGATAGTATCGCTTGTGGGCGACGAGGAGGAGACATTCTACGAGCCGAACGGTGTGATGGCGATTGTGGGCGGATACTACAGCGGCGGAGTCTGGACATCCGACGGCCCGGATTCTTACAATAACATCATACAACGCGGAATGGCTTATGAGCGCCCCGTATCTTTCGAGTACTTCAACACCGACGACGGCTCGGACCTCCAGGTCGATTGCGGGATAAGGGTCCACGGAAGCGAATGGATGCGACCCCGTTACTTGCGTTGTGCCGGAGACCTGCCATACGGCTGGACAGGCGACTGCAAGATAGCATTCAGACTGTATTTCCGCAGTAGGTACGGAGAGAACCGGTTGGAATACCCGATGTTTCCTTATGGCCTGGACAAATCCGAGAGTATCGTCCTTCGCAGCGGGCACAACGACAGGGAAAATCCCTTCTTCAGAGATGAGCTGCTCCGGCGCCTGCACATGGATATGGGCAGCGCCGCCAGCACGGGGACCCATGCCAACCTGTTTGTCAACGGCGAGTACAAAGGCTATTACAACCCATCCGAACATATCAAGGACTCATTCTGCCGGGAGTATTACAACAGCGACGCGCAATGGGACGTGATGACAATGAGCGGCATCCGCGACGGCAACCGGACCTCGTGGGATGAAATGATGAATTACGCCCGCAATCATGACCTGACCAATCCCGTTTATTACCGCGAGCTTGCAGGACGCCTCGACATCCCGGCCTTTGCCGACTATCTGATTATTCAGCTTTGGTCCGCCAACTGGGATTGGCCGAGCAACAACTGGGCGGCGGCAAGCGAGCGGTCGGATGAAGGCGTCTGGCGGTTCTTCATCTGGGATGCCGAGGGCGGGCTGACCAACGGCTTCATCAATACGGTGTACTTCGACCGCCTCAACAGTTGGGGCGACCCCATCAGCATACTCTACCGGTGTCTCAAAGGAAGCGACGACTTCAGGCAAACCTTCGCCGACCGCCTCTTCAAGCATTTCTACAACAATGGCGCTCTGACGGCGACAAATATTGAGCAGCGATTCATCGAACTCCGTGACGAGGTGGAAGAAGTGGTCCACCGCCTCACCGGCAGCGCGGTCGATGAGTACATTATCAATACGTGGGCGCCGCAGCGCCCTTCAATCTTCATTAACGCCTGCAAAGCGGAAGGATTGTTCACATACCTCGGCCCGGAACTGCTCGTAAACGGTGTTTATCAGCATGGAGGCTATGCATCGGTCGGCGACACCGTGACAATATACAATCCCAACGGTTTGGGCGACGTATATTACACGGTTGACGGCAACGATCCGCGCGTTCCCATCGCAGAATGGACGCCGGGAGATAGAATAGAGCTTGTTAGTGAAGCTGCGGCCAAACGCCTGATTGTCCCAGCCGGACCGGTCGGCGCCCCGGTCGGGTCAATTCTCTATGAGTATTGGATCGACATAACCGGCACGTCGGTGACGGACCTGACATCGAATCCCGATTATCCGGGCAAGCCGGACGGCAGCTACTACGTCACGCAATTCGAAGGCCCCAGTCATTGGAACGACTACTATGGCAGCCGTATCAGCGGCTATATCCACCCGCCACAGAGCGGCGACTACACCTTCTGGCTCGCTACCGACGACAACGGAGAATTATGGCTGAGCACGGATGCAAATCCCGCGAACAAGACCATGATAGCCGGGGTCTCAAGCTGGGCCGCTTCACGGGCCTGGAATTGGTATCCCGAGCAGAAATCGGCGCCCATCACGCTCACGGCAGGGCAGAAGTACTACATTGAAGCCATGATGAAGGAGCATGGAGGCGGCGACAATATTGCCGTCGCCTGGTATGGGCCGGGAGTCGGAATTGCCAATCCGGTTGTAGGCGATCCTCCAATCCAGGGCCAGTCTCTTTCAGGCCCCGAAACCGTCTGGACTACGCTGGATTACGACGACTCCTCCTGGCAGGACCTGCCGAGCGGGACCGTCGGCGTTGGCTACGAAACAAGGCCGGGCGACGCCGTGAACTATGTCGGCCTGTTCGACGCGGACCTCCAAGCGCAGATGTACAACGGACGCACAAGCTGTTATATCCGCATCCCATTTTCTGTAACCACGCTTGATATCATGGCGTTGACGCTGAATATCCGATATGACGACGGCTTCGTGGCCTATATCAACGGCCAAAGAGTCGCGTCGCGAAAGTTTGACGGCGCGCCTTCCTGGGACTCCCATGCCGACACGGATCATCCCGACTCCGAAGCGATTTACTTTGAGAGCATCGATCTGAGCGATTATATGGATGCCCTGCGAGCCGGCGAGAACGTCCTGGCCATCCAGGGGCTTAACGTCGGCCCAACAAGCTCGGATTTCCTGATCTCCGCCGAGCTGTATGCTTACCAGGCCGTTGTCTATCCCTCAGGGAGTATTTCGCCGAGCGCTATCAAGTACACCGCAGGCTGGACGCTGAACAAGAGCACGCAAGTCAAGGCCCGCATGCGCTACGGCGAAACATGGAGCGCTTTGACTGTGGCGACCTTTGCAGTGGGCCCCGTCGCGGAGAACCTTCGAATAGCGGAGATTATGTATCACCCGGCAGACAGCAATGATCCCAACGACCCGAATGAGGAGTTCATCGAGCTGCAGAATATCGGCTCGACGGCCATCAACCTCAACCAGGTCAAATTCACAAACGGAATCGACTTCACCTTCGTCGATATCGAGCTTGCATCGGGGCAGTACGTTTTGGTTGTCAAGAACGAGTCGGCCTTTGCCGCGGCGCATCCTGGTTTTGCCGGGATCATAGCGGGCGAGTATTCGGGCAGTTTAGACAATGGCGGAGAAATCATTGAGCTGCGGGACGCCGCCGACGAAACGATACACGAATTCAAATACGACGACGACTGGCGGGAAGTCACCGACGGCGGCGGCCACTCGCTTACTGTTATCGCCCCCGCCAGCGCCGCACTGCTCGGACCAGACTCGGGGCTTGAGGCTCACTGGAAATTCGACGACCGCGCCGGCATTACCGCAACGGACAGCGCCGGCGGCAACGACGGGCTGCTGCTCGGCAATCCGACCTGGACAACCGGAATAATGGGCGGCGCGCTGGACTTCGCAGCCGTCAATGACTATGTCTCTCTCTCCGCAATCGATGCGCTGATCGGTCATAATGTGACCGTGACGGCGTGGGTCCGGCCGGGCGACCTTACAGGGGCGTGGAATCCAGTGCTGATCCAGCATAATCCCAGCGGCGACGGGTACTATCTCTATCTTGTCGATGACAAACCCGCGTTCTCCCTTACCTCCGGCGGCGCTTCCAGCGCGGCCATAAGTCCCGAAGCGATTCGCATGGACGAGTGGCGCCATATCGCAGGAACGAACGACGGCTCCAACGTAAGAATATACGTGAACGGACATCTTAAGGAATCCGAGTCCTCCGTCGGCAAGACCGGGGCGAGTTACCGCGCCCGCATCGCCTACGAAAGCTCCTCGGCATACTACAACGGACTCATCGACGATGTGCGCATCTATAATCGAGCACTCAAGGCGCAAGAAGTAACACAAGTGATGAGCCCGGCGCTGCAGTGGGGTCTCAAAGACTTGTGGCGGGCAAGCGCTTACGCGGGCGGCTCGCCCGGCTGGGATGACAGCGGCATCCTGCCGAATCCGGGCGCGGTAGTGATTAGCGAAGTGATGGCGCACTCGCACGCATACGCCCCCGACTGGATCGAGCTGCATAACACGACCGACGCCGAAATCAATATCGGCGGCTGGTATCTCAGCGACAGCGAAGCTGATCTGATGAAGTACCGCTTCGCCGACGGCACAGAAATCGTGGCCGGCGGCTACCTCGTTGTCTATGAAGACGCCAACTTCGGCCAGTTCGCCGCCGACCCGGGGAGAATAACGCCCTTTGCACTGAGCGAAAACGGTGATGAAATTT
The DNA here is from genome assembly GCA_016933985.1 of Sedimentisphaerales bacterium. Lineage (GTDB taxonomy): Bacteria > Planctomycetota > Phycisphaerae > Sedimentisphaerales > Anaerobacaceae > JAFGCD01. Next base: position 5,558 of record JAFGTU010000404.1, read on the forward strand.
ACTTAAGTTCCGCCCAGGCCGATGTCCTCACCGGCTATCGAGAGGTCGAAGATTTCGGAGCGTCGCTTACGGGCGTGTCGTTCGGCAGGTATTACAAGAGCAGCACCGATAATTACAATTTCGTGCCGTTGGACCATAACACGCCGGGCGATAGGAACAGCTATCCCGCGGTCGGACCGATAGTCATCAACGAGATTATGTACAATCCCAATTGGCCCAGCAGCGGTTACTATACAAACAACCAGTACGAATATATCGAGCTGCACAACGATACCGGCCAGCCGGTCCTCTTGTACGATAATGAGGTTGGCGAGCCGTGGAAGTTCACCGGCGCTATCGACTATACGTTCCCATCCGCCCCCGGCATTGAGCTGCCGGCGGGCGGGTATCTCGTCGTCGCCAAGACCATCGCGGCGTACTTGGCGAGATACGGCCCTCCGCCGTTCGGCGTATTGCTGCTCGGTCCATATCAAGGCAAGCTAAGCGACGCCGGCGAGCAGCTCGAGCTTTCAAGGCCCGGCGACGTGGACGAGCTTGGCCAACGCTGCTATATCCGCGTGGACAGGATTAATTACAGCGACGGTTCGCACCCCGAGGATGCCCCCGGCAACGCGGACCTCTGGCCGACGGAGCCGGATGGCGCAGGCTCGGCCTTGAGCCGAATATCAGCCGCCCTCTACGGCAACGATCCCAACAACTGGAAGGCCGCAGCGCCCTCGCCCGGCCAGGCAAATCCGTAGATTGCGACGCCATCGAGACAGCATTCAACCCCAACCCTCGAATAAGCAGCCCCGCCGCCGTCGATGAATGGTCAGTCGCCTTCTTCGCACCAGTGCAGGGCCATAAGCTGAAAGTCGAGGAAGTTGACTTCGCAGTCGCCGTTTATATCGCCGGCGATGATTATCTCGCAGGGCGGCTCGCCGAAGTAGGATCTGCTGGCCTCAGCCGTCCCGCCATAAGCGCCCATATTGACAATGCCGCCGTTGGGAAACGGTTCATCGCCGATAGGGCTCATCGGGTCGCCTGCATTAATGCAGAGGCTCGTCGCTTCGTCCGTCGTCCATCCCCCCTCGTTCGGCTCCCATCGCCCGCCCTGCGATTTCAGGTGATAATCACCATTAACCCAAACAGCATTTGGGTCGTTCGGCTCGACGATAACATTAGGATCATTTGCATCTACCCACCGGCCGGAATCAACAAACAGCGGATCGGCATCAATGTTCCCCAGACCGCCCCACCCGCCCTGGACGTCACTGTAGCTGATACTGATCGTTGATCCATCATTGTTCCATATTGCCTCCTCTCCATCCCACAGGATGCAGTTGCCCAATTGAAGGTTGCTCGGATACTCCTGCCGGTAAGAATCACAACCTATTGTGTTTCCATTGACTGCTGAATTTGTAACAAACGTGCAGTTCGTCAGCGCCGGGTTGCTGTGGTTGTTGTACATCCCACCGCCGTGTTCCTCGGCCGAGTTCCCCACGAAAATGCAGTTCGTCAGTGTTGGGCTATTACCGTAGCAGTTGGCCATTGCCCCGCCATTATCGCCGGCGGAATTACCCGTAAAACTGCATTTGATCAGTGTAGGGCTGGAATCTGCATAGTTAAAAATCCCGCCGCCTTCGCTCGCTGAGTTCCCTATGAAGACACAGTTGATCAGTGTCGGGCTAAAGCTACCGTAGTCGTTGTGAATCCCGCCGCCTCTAGCGCCAGCAAAGTTATCGCTGAATGTGCAGTTGGTCAGCATCGGATTGCTCCAGATGTTCCACATCGCGCCGCCACAGTAGTCGGCAGCCGTATTTCCGCTAAACGTACAGTTGGCAAGATTCGGGTTGCTGTATACGTTGTACATCCCGCCGCCACCGGCGCCACTCCAGCAACTGGCTCCGTTATCGCTGAATGTGCAGTTGGTTATAGTTGGGTTGCTGTAGTGGTTGGCCATCCCGCCGCCCCCGCCGAGCCCGTCATTGCTAGCCGAGTTGCTGCTGAACGTGCAGTTGAGCAGCGTTGGGCTGCCGTAGGCGTTGTACATCCCGCCGCCGCTGTCGTTTACATCCTCAAAAACATTGGCATTGCCCGCGGTAATAGTAAATCCGTCCAGCACGCCCGTTTCGTCAGTCCCGCTGCCGATTACTACGTGGTAGCTGTTCTCGGCCCGGGTGGGTTCGTCCAGTAAATCTGCAGGATTGTTCACGTCAATGTCGTTTTCATCAAGGTCACCCCTCAGGACGGTCTCGTATAATTCTATATCTCTGGCATTGGGGTCAGGCTCACTAAACCCGGCATAACCGCCCTTGATGGCGACGCCGTTTATGAGTCTAAAGGTAGCCATTCTGTCGCCGGTCCCGTTGGGCTCGGCGGCACTCCTGTCCGGCCGATAGATACCCTGCGCAACCCGAATCTCATCGCCCGCAACGGCGAACATCAACGCATCCTGGAGATAAAAGTACGCATCTTCCCAGCTCGTGCCGTCATTTGCGCCTGTGGCATCGGCATCGACGTGGATTGTCCTTGCATCGGCGGCGGGGATTGACAGGATGCAGGCTGTAATTGCCAGCGAAGTGAATAGACTCGCTCTCATGCTCATAGCGTCTCCTTCAATTAGAAGTTCCCATAAAAACGAGCCTGATGTTATTCTAACATGCCGCCGGGGCTTGCCCATAACATTTTTCAGAAAAATAGCGTGAAACGATGCGAATCCGTATTCAAAGCCAGCAATCGCGGAATTAGGGTTTGAGGTCGGTGGTGATTGTGAGTAGAATGCCGGAGTAAAAAACAAGCCCGAAGCGTAAGCGCCGGGGTATCGCAGGGATATACCCCCTCTCTTACGGTCGGGGCTTGTAACTTGGACTTTTAACGCAGGCGTCAGGTTAGGCCTAACCTGCTATTTTGCAGAACTCAATGACAACTTAACAGACAAGGCGATTGGAGGATTGCAGGTATGCTCAGGATTGGGATTGTTGGTTTCGGATTTATGGGGCGGACGCACTATTCGTGCTGGAACAAGGTCAAGGGCGCCAAGGTGGTTGCGATCTGCGACGTTAATCCCAACATTGTCGAAGATACGACCAAGGCCGTCGGCAATATAGGCGATGCGACATCGAACATCGATTTTGCCCGCATCAAGCTTTACAGCGACTTCGACAAGATGCTGGCCGATGCGAAGCTGGACGCGGTCTCGATCACCCTGCCGACGTTTTTGCACCCGGAGTGCTCTATCAAGGCGCTCTCGGCGGGTGTGAACGTTATGTGCGAAAAGCCTATGGCGCTGACCGTGGCCGAGTGCGAGAAGATGATCGCCGCGGCTAAGAAAACGGGCAAGCTGCTGCAGATCGGGCACTGCGTGCGGTTCTGGCCCGAATACGCAAAGGCCAAAGAGATCATCGACAGCGGCAAGTACGGCAAGGTGATCGCCGCGTCGTTTCGAAGGTTCGGCTCGTCGCCGACGTGGAGCGCGGATGACTGGTTCCTCGACGAGCAGCGCAGCGGCGGCATGGCGCTCGACCTGCACATCCACGACAGCGATTACGTCCAGCATCTCTTCGGGATGCCGAAGGCGGTCTATAGCACAGGGGCAAAGGCCCCCGGCGGAGGACTGGCCCACATCTCGACGCAATATATCTACGACGGCATCGCAGTAACCGCGGAGGGCGGATGGGCCATGACGCCTTCCTTCGGATTCGAGATGAGCTTCCACCTGGCTCTGGAGAGGGCGAGCATTATTTACGACCTGACCCGCGTCCCGATGTTCAAGCTGTGCCCGGTCTCGGGCGAACCGTTTACGCCTAAAGTCGCTCAAGGCGACGGCTGGCTGCTCCAGATCAAACACTTTGCCAAGCTCATTCAAGGCGAAGAGCTTGAAGTGATTACCACCCTCGAACAGTCGCGGGACTCGGTCAGAATCGTCGCGGCGGAAAAGGAATCTGTTAAGAAGATGAAGATAGTCTTAATCTCGTAGTTAGGAATGTGTATTTAGCCTGCGGTTCTACAGCAGGTTCCGGCCTTGATTTGGAGAAAATGAAAATGGAATGTAAGAATTGGCCCGTAGGGGTTTGCAGTTGGTCGCTGCAGACGGATATTGAAGGCGTTGCCGCGGCGATGAAGAAGATCGGACTGGAGCACATCCACCTCGGCATAAGGGGCGCGGTCGAGAACCCGCAAGTCCTGGCCGATATTCAGCGCCAGGACTGGACGATAACCGCCACGATGATCGACTTCCCGCAGGAAGACTACTCGACGCTCGACGCGATAAAAGCAACCGGCGGGGTGGTTCCCGACGACTGCTGGGAGCTTAATCGCAAGCTGTTTATCGGGGCGGCGGACAAGACGGCGATATTGGGAGTTCAATACCTCTCGATGCACGCAGGCTTCATCGACGAAAGCAACCCGGCCCACGCCAGGGTATTCCGCGGCCGAATCAAGCGGCTGGCCGACGCGGCGGCGGATAAGAATCTGACCCTGCTGCTCGAGACGGGCCAGGAAACGGCTGTTGAGCTGCGCAGCTTCCTCGAAGAGCTTGACCACCCGGCCGTCGGCGTCAATTTC